>JBOHKZ010000428.1:0-4916 GCA_050729355.1 Phenylobacterium sp.
CATTCCAAGGACACTGAACCCATGCCCCGCGTACTCATCGCCGACAGCCTCAGCCCCGCCGCCATCGACATCTTCCGCCAACGCGGCGTCGATGCGGACGTCAAGACCGGCCTCTCCAAGGAAGACCTGATCGCGATCATCGGCGACTACGATGGTCTCGTCGTGCGCTCCGACACCAAGCCGAACAAGGACGTGATCGCCGCCGCGAAGAACCTGAAGGTGATCGGCCGCGCCGGGATCGGCGTCGACAACATCGACATCCCCGCCGCCACCGCCGCCGGCATCGTCGTGATGAACACCCCCTTCGGCAATTCGATCACCACCGCCGAGCACGCCATCGCCATTATGTTCGCGCTGGCCCGCCAGATGCCCGCCGCCGACGTCTCCACCCAGGCTGGCAAGTGGGAGAAGAGCCGGTTCATGGGCGTTGAGCTCTACGCCAAGACACTGGGCCTGATCGGCGCCGGCAACATCGGCTCGATCGTCGCCGACCGGGCGCTGGGCCTGAAAATGAAGGTCGTGGCCTACGATCCCTTCCTGTCCCCGGAACGCGCTGTGGAGCTCGGCGTCGAGAAGGTGGAGCTGGAAGACCTGCTGGCCCGCGCCGACGTCATCAGCCTGCACACACCGCTGACCGACAAGACGCGCAACATCCTGTCCGCCGAGAACCTCGCCAAGACCAAGAAGGGCGTGATGATCGTCAACTGCGCCCGTGGCGGGCTGGTCGACGAGGCGGCCCTGCGCGCCGGGTTGGAAAGCGGCCAGATCGGCGGCGCCGGCTTCGACGTCTTCGTCACCGAACCGGCGAAGGAGAACGTGCTGTTCGGCGCGCCGAACTTCGTGGCCACGCCGCACCTGGGCGCCTCCACCAACGAGGCGCAGGAGAACGTTGCCCTGCAGGTCGCCGAGCAACTGAGCGACTACCTGCTCACCGGGGCCGTCACCAACGCCCTGAACAGCCCCTCGGTGACCGCCGAGGAGGCCCCGCGCCTGAAGCCGTTCATCGCGCTCGCGGAGAAGCTCGGCGCCTTCGCCGGCCAGATGGTCGACTTCGGGATCAAGTCCATCGACATCGCCTATGAGGGCGACGTGGCGGCGCTGAACGCCAAGCCGCTGACCGCGGCCGCGCTGGCCGGCGTGATGCGGCCCATGCTGGCGGAGATCAACATGGTCTCGGCCCCGGCGGTGGCGAAGGAGCGCGGCATCACCGTCTCCGAGAGCCGCCAGGAAGACAGCCCGATCTACGAAAGCCTGATGCGGATCACGGTCAACACCGAGAAGGGCAAGCGCTCGTTCGCCGGTTCGGTGCTGGCCGGCACGCCTCGGGTGATCGAGGTCAAGGGCATGGACCTCGACGCGCCATTCGGCCCGACGATGCTCTACGTCAACAACCTCGATAAGCCGGGCTTCATCGGTAACCTGGGCGGCCTGCTGGCCGACGCGGGCGTGAACATCGCGACCTTCAACCTGGGCCGGGTCTCGGCCGGCGACGACGCCATCGCGCTGGTCGGCGTCGACCAGGAGCCCTCCGCCGCGCTGCTGGCCAAGATCCAGGCCCTGCCGCACGTCAAGGAAGCCCGCACCCTGCGCTTCTAGCCGCCGCTCAGCGCTCCGAAGATCAGCAGCTCGTCGCCGTCCCGCAGCGGGCGGCGACGTTGCGGGTCTCGGCGCGGCCGATGAACATCCGCATGTGCCTGCGGACCCGGTCCTGCTCGTCGATCACGCGGAACTTCAGCCCCGGGAAGCGGCGGTCGAGGTCGTCCAGCACGCCGCCGACCGTGGCCCCGGCCGCCTCCACCCGCGTCACCCCATCGGTGTAGGCGGTGAGCTGCGAGGGGATGAGCACCTGGATCATGCCAGCGGCGCCGCCCTCACCGAATAGATCTCCGGCAGGTGGGCGGTGATCTGGCGCCAGCTCTCGCCGTCGTCGCCGCTCATCCAGAGCTCGCCGCCGGTCGTCCCGAGATAGAGGCCCAGCGGGTCGCCCCAGTCGGCGCAGAACGCCTGGCGCTTGACGGTGAACCAGCCCTGCTCGGTGGGGAAGCCCGTGTCCTGCCGCTCCCAGCTGGCGCCCGCGTCACGGGTCCGGTAGACCGCCGGCTTGCCGCCCGGGCTGGTCCGCGGCCACACGTCGGTGCCATCCATCGGGAAGACCCAGGCGGTGTCGGCGCAGCGGGGGTGCGGCGTGATGGTGAAGCCGATGTCGCCGACCTCCCGTGGCATCGCATTGCCGATCCGCTCCCAGCGCTCCGCAGGGCGGTCCAGCCGATAGATGCCGCAGTGGTTCTGCTGCCAGAGCCGGTCCGGATCGGTGGGCGCGAGCGCGATGAAGTGGGCGTCCTGGCCATACTCGGGAAACGACTCCGGCAGGAAGGCCGTCTCGACGTTCTGGTTGAGCGTCCGCCAGGTCTTGCCCTGATCGAGGGTCTCCACCACGCCGGCCGAGCAACTGGCGAGATACATGTGCCGGGCGTCGCGCGGGTCGATCACCACCTGGTTGAGGATCGCGCCGTCGGGGGTCGCGGCCGAATCCGGCGGGAACCAGTCCAGGTACATGGGGTGATCGTTCAGCCCCCCGACGCCCTCCCAGGTGTTCCCACCGTCAGCGCTGCGGAAGAGCCCCGGCGGCGAGGTCCCGACCCACCAGACCCCGGGTTCGCTCGCGTGCCCCGGCTCGAGCCAGAACGAGTGGTCCACGGCGCGTCCCTGGGCGTCGCCCTTGGGAAAGGCGGGCGGCTTGGCGGCCTCCGTCCAGGTATCTCCGTCGTCGGTGGAGCGGAAGATCGTCGGCCCCAGATGCCCGGTGGCCGCCGCCATCAACAGGGTCTTCCCGTCTCGCGGGTCGAGCACCAGGTGGTTGACGATCGAGCCCAGGAAGATCGGCCCCTGGGCGCGCCAGGTCTCGCGGGCCGCGTCGCCCCGGTAGATCCAGGCGCCTTTGCGGGTGCCGACCAGAAGTTGGATCGCATTGGTCATGGAACGCCTCCCACTCCCAGGACGATCCATTTCACTCCATTCCGACGGGCCTCCGCAAGAAACTTGGATCTAGCCGCGCGGTCCCGGGGGCGGCGGGTTGGCGTCCCAGTACGCGCGGATGCCGGCCCGCGGGTTCATGTCCTGGCGGGTGTCGTTGTCGAAGATCATCACCGCGCGCCCGGCGTCGTCATAGGGCTTCCAGGTCGGGATGTGGTCGTTGTTCGGGTCGCCGGTCTTGGCGAAGGCGGCCCAGCAGGAGGCCAGGCGGTCGGCCATCTTCTTGCCCTGGGTCGAGCCCGCGAAGAAGCCGTCGCGATAGGAGTGGAAAGAGGCCGAGACGTCGATCCCGTGCACCGCGCCGAACTTGCCGTCGTAGGCGGGCGTGCGCCAGTTCCACTGGTACACGTAGGCCGGCGCTGCGCCGAGCGCCGCCTTGCGCGCCGCCATCGTGAACGCCGCCCGCCGCCCGCCCGCGTCGGTCAGCATCTGGGCCTGGATCAGGAACGGCGTCGCGCCCGGGTCGTAGCGCCGGTAGAGCGCCAGGATCTCCTTGCCGTGGCCGGGGCTGCGCTTCTCGATGATGTCGAGCAGGCCGGCTTCCGTCAGGTCGAAGTTGGTCAGGCCCAGCGCCGCGTCCTCCAGCGTCGTGGAGACCATAATCGGCACATTGGCCGAGACCGCGGGCGCCGCCGGATCGAACGGGTGGTTCGGCAGTGCGTCCGTGCCGATCACCGGCGAGAAATTGCCGCCGGCCGCCGTCTGCGCCTCCAGCAGTTGGCGCCAGTCGAGTTTCTGGATGTCGGCGATGTTGGATTTGGTCAGGCCGAGCTGCTTGACGAACTTCTCCGCCGTGGCCGCTCCGGCCTCCGGCGTGACGAGGCGCAACGCCGATCCGGACTGCACGGCCGCCCGGTGGAAAAGCCCCTTGGCCGGCGGCATGGCGAGCACGGTCGAGGTCTTCGCCCCGCCGCCCGACTGGCCGAAGATCATCACCCGGCTGGGGTCGCCGCCGAAGTTCTCGATATTGGCCTTCACCCACTCGAGCGAGGCCACGAGGTCGAGCACCCCGCAGACGCCCGCGTACCTGAAGGCCTCCGGCGCGCCGGCGCCGACCAGGTTGGTGTAGCCGAAGCTCGCCAGCCGGTGGTTCACCGTCACCACGACCACGTCGCCGTAGTAGGCGAGGTTCTTGCCGTCGAAGCCCGGCGCGTTGCCCGAGCCGCTGGCGAACCCGCCGCCGTGGAAGGAGACCACCACCGCCTTCTTGGCCGAACGGTCGGTGGTCGTGGTCCAGACGTTCAGCGATAGGCAGTCCTCGCCCATGCCGCCCACCTGGCGGTCCCACATGATCAGCTGGCCGTATTCGCCACGGATGTCGGCCTGGGTCTGCGGGCAGACGGAGGTGTAGGCGAAGCACTCGCGCACGCCCTTCCAGGGGGCCGGCGGCTTGGGCGGCATGTAGCGGTTCTTGCCGCCGGTCGGCGCGCCGTAGGGGATGCCGCGGAACTCCCAGGTCGGGCCGTTGGCGATGCCCTGCACCTTGCCGGTCGCCGTCTCGGTGACCTGGAAGATCTTGCTGGACGCCCCGCCGGTCCCGAGGCCCGAGGTCTGGGCGAACGCCTTCGGCGCCGCGGCTGCGGCGGCCAGGGCCGCCCCGGTGAGGAGCACGGCGCGGCGGCCGGAATCCGGATGATCTGAGCCCTGGGTCATGTGTCGCTCCCCGACCAGTTTGTGAGATCAGGGGGCGTGACCTGGCCGCTCCGCCCCCGGTTGAGCGAAGCTTAGGCTTGCCCGTTGTCTGTGGTCAACGGTGCTTACAAATCACTTTTCGGGTGGTTGCAGGTCGTCGGCGAAGCGGCGGCGGATGGTCTTCAGGAGCTCCACGACCTTTTCCGCGTCCTGGGTGGGGCGTCCGACGAACAGGGTCTCCATGGCCAGTC
>JBOHKZ010000429.1:0-19894 GCA_050729355.1 Phenylobacterium sp.
CCCCCGGGGGTCGCTTTGCCTCAGCGGGAGCGAAATCTAACTCGACCAGATTTCGCGGTATTGTGCGTGGGCCAGGCGCCGCCGGAGAGGGACGATGAAGGCCTATCTCGTGCTCGATTTCTCCATCGGCGACCTCCGAGGCTTCCTGCCGTACGTCGACGCCATTCCGGCGTTCATCGAGAAGCACGGGGGAAGGTACGTCGTTCGCGGGGTCGAGCAGACGATCATGGAAGGTGACTGGACTCCGGAGCGGATGGTCATCCTCGAGTTTCCTTCATCCGAGAACGCGAAGGCGTTTCTGGATGACCCGGACGCCCAGGCGCTCTTCCAGGTGCGCCACAGGACGACCAACAGCAAACTGGTCCTGGTCGAAGGCTGCACCTGAGTTCGGGAACCGCACATCATCTCACGCCGGCATGCGGAAACCTGCGGGCCGACGCCCTATGTCTCGCACCGGACACGGACGGAGCGAGGGATGGAGATCATCGGCAGCCAGAGGCTCCTGACGTTCTCGGAAGGTTCGGAGGGGGTCAGCGCCCTGACCTGCGGGGCGGTCCGCAAGAACGGCGCCCGCCACGTGCGGAACTTCATGGACCTGGCGACGAAGGTGGCCGAGCTGCAGTTCCGCAATCGCGATTTCTTCCTGATGTTCCGCGGGCAGCACTCCGACCACCGGAACCGGTCCGGGTACACGTCGCTGCAACCCTCGCTGATGCGCGCGGCGGATTCGACGGCGACAGTGACGAGGGCCGCCATCGATCGGCGCTTCCGCCGGCTCGCTGTCGCCGAACGGGCGCTGATCGCCGAATACCGCCGCCGGGACCTGCTCGGCCGCGACCGCCTGGAGCGGCAGCGGATCCTGCGCTGGGCGATCCTGCAGCACTATGAGATCTGCAAGACGCCGCTGCTCGACGTCACCCAATCCCTGCGGATCGCCGCCTCGTTCGCGTCGCACAATGCGGGCGCGATCGCCTACCTGATGGTGCTCGGCATTCCGCGGGTCAGCGGCGCGGTGACGGCCAGCGCCGAGACCGGCCTGCAGGTCGTTTGCCTGGCGAGCGTCTGTCCGCCCACGGCCGTGCGACCGCATATCCAGGAGGGCTATCTGCTGGGCGAGTATCCCGACTTCTCAGGCCCCGAACAGCAACTGGTTTACTCCCAGGCCGAGATGGATTTCGGGCGGCGGCTGATCGCCAAGTTCTGCTTCGATCCCGGCGAGTTCTGGGACCCGCACGGCAACTTTCCGCGGGTCGAGGCCAGCGCCCTCTACCCCGACGCCTCGCAGGACCCGATGTGCGCCCTGGGCGAGGCCGTGAAGTCCGCCATCGCCCAGCACCCGTCGTGAGCGCTCAGACGTGGATCGGCGCATCGTGGACGCCGGCCTCGCCGAACACCCGCCGGTATCGCGCGACCTCGGAGGCCGGACCCGACGCCTTGCCATAGTTGTCCGACAGCTTCACGGCGGGCCGGCCGTCGGCGGCGATGACCTTGCAGACCAGCGAAATGGGATCGAACAGCGCCTCGCCGCGCGGATCGCAGCCACGGAAATCGTTGGTGGCGTTGGTGCCCCAACCGTAGGCGCGGCCGATGCGGCCGGCGAAATAGGCGTGGACGTCGCCGATGTCGTCGCCGTGGCTCGCGAACCCGTCGATGCGCACGTCCAGGCCGTCGGAGAAAAGGGCGAAGCGATCCATGGGGTCGACGCCGTGCCGGCGCAGCCAGGCGATCAGCTCGTCGCCCGCTTCGACCGGCGCCTTGGAATCCGGGCGATAGCCGCGCCAGTCGGTGGCCAGCCAGGCCGGCGCCCTCTCCAGGAACTGGGTCGTGCCATAGGTGTCCGGCAGGGCGACCAGCAGGTTGCCGGAATAGGCCTCCTGCCACTGCGCCAGGAGATCGTACTGGCTTGCCCTCAGGCCCGCGTCGTCGGTGGCTAGCGCGGCCAGCACCATGGGCAGTTCGTGGGCGTTGGTGCCCTTGGCGTCCAGGCCGTGCTTGAAGGCCAGGTAGGCGTTGCTGGTGCCCACGAAGGCCGGGCCGAGCACCTCGGCCATGGCCAGCACCACCCACTCCTGCCAGAGGAATCCGTGGCGCCGGCGGCTGCCGAATTCGGAGAGCGCCAAGCCCTCGAGGCCGCGCAGGCGGGCGAGCTTGGCCAGCAGCTTGGACTTGCCCCGCGCGTAGAGGAAATCGAGTTCGATCTCGCCGCGCTGACGGTGCCCGGCGCGAGACCGGAGTTCGCTGATGATGGCCAGCGCGTAGATTTCCCACCAGGTGACCTCGGCCCAGGGGCCGGAGAAGGTCAGCACATACTGGCCGTCTTCCCGACGCAGGTCGTAGTCGGGCAGCCGCAGCCCGCGCAGGAACTCGATGAAGGCGGGGCGGAAGATGCGCTGCTGGCCATAGAAGGTGGCGCCGGCGATCCAGATCAGTTCGTTGGACCGAAATCGCAGTGTCCGCACATGGTCGAGCTGGGCGCGCAGCTCGGCTTCCGGGATGATGTCCGCCAGCCGGACGGACGTGGTGCGGTTGTTCAGGCCGAACGAGACCTGGGTCGTCGGATACCGGTCGTGGATGAACTGGGCCATCAGCAGCTTGTAGAAGTCGGTGTCGAGCAGCGACCGGACGATGGGGTCGAGCTGGTGGCTCTGATCGAAGGCGCGCTTGGCGAAATCCATCACGGGTCCTGCGGAAGGCGGAGATCACCATAGCGGTCAGGGCGGGCGATGCATCCCGGGCCCGCCGAGAGGCATTCCGTGTTGCGGGCGCAGATGGCAAGATGAGCCCGACGCCTGAGGATATGGCGATGACGTCGTTGGATCCCCTTCGCGACCTGCAACCGCCGCCGCGGTTCGAGACCGGACGGGCCGTCGTCGGACTGCTGATGGCGATCGCGGGCTCGCTGACGCTGGTCGGGCTCATCGTGATCGGCAACTGCTCGGCGCGGCTCTGCGAAAAGTTGCTGTTCGGCTTGGGGCTCGCCACTACTGGCCTGGTCTCGGCTGCCGCCCAGGGCTTCGTGCTGGGCGGCCTCTGGCTCCTGTGGCGCGCCTTCAAGAGCGCGCGGCGCCCACCCGGCGCAGCCTGACGCGAATAGCCCGTTGACCCGGCCCCAGGGGCTGCCTCGATAGAGGGTGCGGTCAGCCAGCAGCGAGGTGATTCGTGAGCTCTTCCGCCCAGTATCTGAACCCGTCCGAGGCCGCCCGGAGGCTCGGCGTTTCCGCCAAGGCGCTCCGGCTCTACGAGCAGCGCGGGCTGGTCGCGCCGGTCCGCACTACGGCGGGATGGCGGGCCTATGGTCCACACGAGATGGCGCGGGCCGGCGAGATCGCGGCGCTGCGGGCGCTGGGGTTCAGCCTGGCGCAGGTCGGCCGGGTGCTGAAGGGCGAGGCGCAGGGGCTGGAGCCGGCGCTGGCCGCGCACCAGGCGGGCCTGGAGGGACAGATCCGGCAGATCGCCGGCGCCATCGAGAAGGTCCGGGGCCTGCGGGCCGACCTCGCCCAGGGGCAGCCGCCGGCGGCCGCGGACCTGGCGAGGCTGGTCGGGCCGGCCGCCGAGCTCAGCGTCGCCTTCGACCTGCCGTGGCCCTGGGGCGGCGAGCGGTTCGAGCTGCGCGACGTCAAGGCGCTGACCTACATCGTCGGGCCGTTGGGCTGCGGCAAGACGCGGCTGGCGCTGCGGCTGGCCGAGACCCTGCCGGGCGCGGCGTTCCTGGGCCTGGACCGGCTTGAAGTGGACGGCGCGGCGGCGGCGCAAGCCAAGCTGGACACCGATGCAGCGCTCAAGGCGCGGGTGGATCTGGTGCTGGCCTGGCTGGTGGAGGACGGGGGCGCCCGATCGGAGGCGCTGGTCGCCCTCCTGGCCGGGCTGGAGGCCGAGGGGCCGGCGGCGCTGGTCGTGGACATGGTGGAACAGGGGCTGGACGAGGCCACGCAGGAGGCGCTGATCGCCCACCTGCGCCGGCGCGGGCCGGCGGCGCGGCCGCTGTTCCTGATGACGCGGTCCTGCGCGATCCTGGACCTGGCCGCGGTGGGGCCGGACGAGGCGATCCTGCTCTGCCCCGCCAACCACAGCGTCCCGAGCCGCGTCGCGCCCTACCCCGGCGCGCCGGGCTACGAAGCCGTCGCCACCTGCCTGGCCTCGCCGGACGTGCGGGCGCGCACGGAAGGCGTCATCGCCATGCGCCCGCCGCGGGTGGCCTAGCGCTTCGCGTAGACGCTTTCGGCCAGCATGAGCCGGGGCGTCCGGCGGGCGTTCGGCGATAGCGAGTGCAGGGTGCCCGGATGCATGAGCACGATGTCGCCGGGCTCTCCGGTCATCTCAGCCACGCGCAGGGGGACGCCGCGGACGCTGGCGCCTTCCTGCATGAAGCGGGCGGTGCGTCCAGGATCCTCGTCGGGCGAGCAGAGGCCGGCGATCCACGGGCTTTCCAGGCGCAGCGCGCCGGCGATCGAGGCGGAGCGGATGCGGTCGGCGCGCGGCGCCTGCGCCATCATCTGCATCACCACCCGGTGCGAGCCCGATACATAGACCGTACCGCCGCCGCCCGGCTCCAGCGGCGCCAGGAAGCTGAAGATGCGGATGTAGTCGGGCCAGGGCTCGAGCACCTGGTCAGGCGGGATGTCCAGGTGCCAGGCGGCGTCCGGGACGCGCCAGGCCGCGGCCGTCGGGAAGGTGACGAGGGGCTGGCCCCAGTGGGCCGGCGAGGTCCAACCGCCCTGGCCGAACAGGCCGTCGAGCACGGCCTGGAGGTCCGGGCTCGCCATGGCGGCGAAGGCTCCGGAATGGCGCAGATCGCGGAACTGGGCAGGGCGTTCCTTGGTCCAGGTTTCCGGGCGATGGCGAAGGATACCGTGCTGGGCGGCGAGGCTGTCCCAGAGCCGGTCGGCCATGGCCTCGGCGGCGGGGCGCGGGATGACGCCCGGCAGGTGGACGACGCCTGTCGCCAGGAACTGGTCGCGGTACGGTGGGCTGAATCCGGCCTTGCGGGAGGCCGCTTTGGAGTTTGGCATGTGTGGGCTTCCAGGTGCGCGCGTCGGATCGCCCATTGACGTGGGCTCGCGGGTCTCGGCTGGCGCCATTTCGCGCCGCGTCCTGGGTAGTCCTAGTGCACCGGGTGCTCCGTTTAGGGCGGTCAGGTTGAACGCATCACCCAGCCGCCGCAAGGTCCTCCCATTCAAAGGAACTCAGCATGACCGACGCCATCGCGCCCAATCTCCAGACCAGCCTCGGCCAGATACGGGTCGTCAGTTGCGAAAACGGGAAGGCGGTCATCGAGTACGAGGTTGGCGCTCACATGTGCCACTCCGGCGGCGTTGCGCAGGGCGGCTTCGTCTGCGGCTGGATCGACGCGGCCATGGCGCATGCGTCCCTGTCGGTCTCACCGGAAATGACTCCGATGTCGCTCGAAATGAAGGTCACCTACTTCGCGCCGGCGCGCCCAGGCCTGGTCACCGCGGAAGGCTGGATAGAGCGGCGCGGGCGCACGACCTGTTTCGCGGAGGGGCGCCTGCTCGATCCCGCCGGGGCGGTCCTGGCCAAGGCGAGCTCGACGATCCGACTGATCCCGCGGGAAGCCGTCGAGGCGAGCGCGCGACGCGCCCGAGAGTAGCCGCGGCCTCTCAGGCCTCGACGGCCTCGGGCTGTTCGGCCACGGCGCGGACCAGATCCAGGATCTTGCGACGGACCTGGCTCCGCGAAATCTTCAGGAAGCTGGATGCGAGCTCGACGCCCTCCGGGGTAAGAAGGAATTCCTGCACCTCGTCACGCGCCACGCCCGTCGAGGAGTCCACCGTGTCGTCGAGTCCCCCGTAGAAATAGGAGATGGGGGCGGCGAGGACTCGAGACATCTCCCAGAGCTTCGAGGCGCTCACCCGATTGGCCGCGCGTTCGTACTTCTGCACCTGCTGGAACGTGAGCCCGATGGCGTCGGCCAGCCGCTCCTGGCTTAGGCCGAGTTCCCGTCGGCGCAGGCGAATACGCAGGCCCACATGGCGATCCACTGGATTTGGCGCCGGTTCGCTATCGTCTTCGCGTTTCGTCATGCCGTTCGGTCGCCAAGTCCCACAATCCTGGCGCCAATGCGGGCCAGCCAAGGCTCAGACAGCAACCCGCATACCAACAGCTCAGCTTCGGGTGGGTGCGGGAGCATTTGTCGCAGGGGAGTGCGCGAGCGACGCGCGAGCAGCCGCCTTGTCGCCGACCCGCCCTTGCACTCCCCGCCCGGCCCTATATCTGAGGCCGCCACATGAGAGCCCCGATCCTCGCCCTGAAGGACGTCCGCCTGGCGGACGGTCCGCTGATGCTGTTCGACGGTGTCGACCTCGCCCTGGATGCGCGGGTTCGCGCGTGCCTGGTTGGGCGCAACGGCGCCGGCAAGTCGACGCTGCTGCGCATCCTGGCCGGCCAGATCGAGCCGGACGGCGGCGAGCGCAACGTCACCACCGGCACACGGATCGCCTTCGTGCCGCAGGAGCCGGAGATCACCGGCGCGACGCTGCTGGACTACGCCACGGCCGGCGGGGCGCAGGACTATCAGGCGCAGGCGACCCTGACCGACTTCGGGCTCGATCCGGAGAAAAAGGCCGAGGGGCTGTCGGGCGGCGAGATCCGCCGCGCGGCCCTGGCCCGCGCGTTCGCCGAGGACGCCGACGTCATCCTGCTGGACGAGCCGACCAACCACCTGGACATCCTGGCCATCGAGACGCTGGAGGACGAGCTTTCCGCCTCCAAGGCCGCCGCGCTGATCGTCAGCCACGACCGCGCCTTCCTGGAGCGGGTGACCAAGCGCTCGTTCTGGCTGGAGTACCGGCAGGTCAAGCGGCTGGACCAGGGCTTCGCCGCCTTCGACGACTGGGCCGAGAAGATCACCGCGGCCGAGGCCGAGGAGGCCCGGCGCCTCGACCGCTACATTCAGCGCGAGCAGCACTGGATGGCGCGCGGCGTCACCGCGCGGCGGGCCCGCAACGAGGGGCGCCGGCGTAGGCTGGATTCGCTGCGCCAGGAGAAGGCTGACCGCCTGAAGGACACCCGCAAGGAACTGAACATGGGGCTGGCCAGCTCCGGGACGTCAGGCAAGCGGGTGGTGGAGGCCAAGGACGTCTCCAAGGCGTTCGGCGACCGGGTGCTGCTGAAGAACTTCTCGACCCGCATCCTGCGCGGCGACCGCGTGGCGGTGGTTGGGCCGAACGGCGCGGGCAAGACCACTCTGGTGAAGCTGCTGCTGGGCCAGATCGCGCCCGACGCCGGCGAGGTGAAGCTCGGGACCAACCTGGAGATCAACTACATCGACCAGGCGCGCGCGGCGCTGGAGCCGGAGATGACACTGCGCGACGTGCTGCTGCCGCTGGGCGGCGACCAGGTGCTGGTGCGCGGCGAGCCGCGGCACGTGGTCTCCTACGCCAAGGATTTCCTGTTCACCGAGGCCCAGCTTCGCCAGCCGGTGCGCAGCCTGTCGGGCGGCGAGCGCAACCGCCTGCTGCTGGCCCGGGCGCTGGCCAATCCCGCCAACGTCATGGTGCTGGACGAACCCACCAACGACCTCGACATGGACACGCTGGACCTGCTGGAGGACCTGCTGGCCGACTACGAGGGCACGCTGATCCTGGTCAGCCACGACCGCGACTTCATCGATCGGCTGGCGACCTCGACGATCGGCCTCGACGGCAAGGGAAACGCCGTGGAGACGCCAGGCGGCTGGCAGGACTTCATCTCGCAGAACCCGGGGTTCTTCAGCCGGCTGCCGATCGCGGCGTTCGCACCGGCCAAGGCGACCGCGCCGGCGCCGACGGCTCCCGCCAAGCCGGAAGCGGCCAAGGCGGGCAAGCTCAGCTACAAGGATCAGCGTCGACTGACCGAGCTGGAAACCCTGATCGCCGAGGGGCCTGCCAAGGCCGCGGGGCTGGAGGCCAGGCTGGCCGATCCGGGGCTCTACGGACGCGATCCGGGGGGCTTCCAGAAACTCAGTCGGGAGCTCGATCAGCTGCGCGCGGACCTGACGTCTGCGGAGGAAGAGTGGCTGGCCCTGGAAGAGCGGCGAGAGGCCCTACAGGCGGGCCGCTGAACCCGATCCACACGTTTCCTGTGGATATCTTAACTTGCTATTTTCATTGATAATTCCGACCGGATTCACCGGTCGTTAACCACATATTCACAGGCTTGTCAGCCCTCCCACGGCCGCGCCTGTAAAGAGCCGCTTGCGGCCCCCGGGGTTCGGGAGCAACCTGATTTTGCCGAGAGGGAATGCGGCGCAGGCGGACGGAAAAACCGGCAACGGCGGACCCCGAAACCAAGGCGAGCAGGAGGCCGTTGAAAGACGCGGACCGGGGCGACCCGGGACAGATTTGGAAGCGGCAACGAAGCGACGGAAAACCAGCGGGGTGACTCGCTAACCGAAATCGCAACGACCTGGATGGCACAGATCCCCCAACGGATCTGGATGAGAGGGCGACGCCCCGGGCAACCGGAGCGCCGCCCTCTTGCTATGCGCGCGCCATGCTGGACGCGCCCCTCCTGCTCTGCGGAGCAAGCGCGGTCTTGCAACTTCCAACGGCGCGCGGAGCGCCCTACCCTCGCCGCTTCGGTTCCGGGGGTCCCATGAAAGCCTTGCGTTCGTTCGCCGTCGTCTTCGCCGCCGCGCTGGTCTGCGCCTGCTCGCCGGCCAAGAAGGAGGCCGCCGCGACCGGACCCCAAAGGACGGCGATCCGCTTCGCCACCGACTGGCGCGCCGAAGCCGAGCACGGCGGCTTCTACGAGGCGCTGGCCAACGGCGAGTACGCCAAGCGCGGGCTGGACGTGACCATCGTGCAGGGCGGGCCGGGCTCGAACGTGCCGCAGCAACTGGCGGCCGGCGCGGTGGACATGGGCGTCGGCTCCAACAGCTTCATCGTCATGAACCTGGCGCAGGAAAAGGTGCCGCTGAAGGCGGTGGCGGCGGTCTTCCAGAAGGACCCGCAGGTGCTGATCGCCCACCCGGACACCGGCGTTGAGACCCTGGCCGACCTGAAGGGGCGCCCGATCCTGCTGGGCGACGCCTCGGTCACCGCCTTCTGGGTCTGGCTGAAGGCCAAGTACGGCTTCACCGACGACCAGGTGCGCAAGTACACCTTCAACTCCGCGCCGTTCCTGGCCGACAAGCGCGCGGCCCAACAGGGCTACGTCACCTCGGAGCCCTACACGATCGAGAAGGAAGCCGGGATCAAGCCGAAGGTCTTCCTGCTGGCCGACAACGGCTACCCCGGCTACGCGACCATGATCCTGGCGCCCGACAGCCTGATCGCCAAGAACCCGGCGGCGGTGAAGGCCTTCATCGACGCCACCGCGCAGGGGTGGAAGGACTACCTCTACGGCGACCCCAAGCCTGCCGACGCGCTGATCAGGAAGGACAATCCGGAGATGACCCAGGACGTCCTCGACCAGGCGCGCGAGAAGCTGAAGTCCTACGCCATCGTCGACGGCGGCGACGCCAAGACCGGCGGGATCGGGGCCATGACCGACGCGCGCTGGCAGACGTTCTTCGACATGGCGGCGGGCCAGGGCGTCTACCCCAAGACCCTCGACTACAAGTCCGCCTACACCCTGCAGTTCGTGACGCCGCCAGCGAAGTGACTATCGCGGCGCTTAGAGACGTCGGGGTCGATTATCCGCGGGGGGCGGCGTTGGGGCCGTTTGGGCTGGAGATCGGGGCCGGCGAGATCGTCGCGCTGGTCGGGCCGTCGGGGTGCGGGAAGTCGACGGCGCTTCGGCTGCTGGCCGGGCTGGAGGCGCCGACGCGGGGCGAGGTGGTGCGGGCGGCCGGACGCGGGGAGACCGCCGTGGTCTTCCAGGCGCCGACGCTGGCGCCCTGGCTGAGCGCGCGGGCCAATGCCGCCCTGCCGCTGGAACTGGCCGGCGCGCCACGCGCCACAGCCGTGCAGCGGGCCGACGCCGCCCTGGCGCGAGTGGGGCTGGCGGGCGCCGAACAGGCCCGGCCGGCGCAGCTTTCCGGCGGCATGGCCATGCGGGTGTCGCTGGCCCGCGCCCTCACCACCGAACCCAAGCTCCTGTTGCTGGACGAGCCCTTCGCGGCGCTGGACGAGATCACTCGCCGGGCGTTGGCCGACGACGTCCTGAAGCTCTGGGCCGACATCCAGCCAGCCATCGTCTTCGTGACCCACAACGTGGAGGAGGCTGTCTACATGGCCTCGCGCGTGGTGGTGATGACCCGCGGCCCCGGCCGCACCGCCGGCGAGATCGCGGCGCCCGGCCCCCTGCCCCGTCCGCCCGGATATCGGACCAGCGAGGCATTCCGCGCCACGGTCGAGGCGGTCTCCCGGACCCTGGCACAGGGGATGGCGGCGTGAGGCGCCTGGCCGAGCTCGCCGCGCCCCTCGTGCTGATCGCCCTGCTGCTCGGCGTGTGGGAATTCGTCTGCCGGGCGTGGCAGGTGCCGACCTACTTCCTGGCCCCGCCGTCGGCGATCGGTGCGGCCCTGGTCGCCGACGCGCCGGGCCTCCTCAAGGCCGCCTGGTACACGGTCTCCAACGCGCTCTTGGCGCTGCTGATCGCCAGCCTGCTGGCCCAGGCGCTGGCGCTGACCGTGACGCTGAGCCCGATCCTGGAGCGGGCCGTGCAGCCGCTGACCGTGGTGCTGCAGGTCACGCCGGTGATCGCCATCGCGCCGCTGGTGAACATCTGGGCGGGCACCGATCATCCGGGTCGGGCCATCGTCGCACTGGCGACCATCGTGGCCTTCTTCCCGATCTATTCCGGTGCGGTGACGGGCTTGAGGTCCGTCGATCCCGACCTGATGCGGCTCTTCGACCTCTATGGCGCGTCGCGGCTGCAGCGGCTGGCGCGGCTGCGGGCCCCCTCGGCCGTGCCCTTCGTGCTGGAGGGCCACAAGGTGGCGGCGGGCCTGGCCATCGTGGGCGCCGTGGTGGCCGAGTTCGTGGCCGGATCGGGCAAGGTTCAGGGCCTCGCCTGGCGCATCCTCGACGCCGGCTACCGGCTGCAGACGGCGCGGATGTTCGCGGCGCTCTTCGTCCTGGGGGCGATGGGCGCGGTGCTCTACGCCCTGCTGCAGGCCGCCGAGCGGGCGGGCCTGCGCTGGTGGCGCGGGCGCTGATGCTTGCCGCGTGACGGGCGCCGAAACCGGCACCCGCCTTCGGCTGTCACGCTCTAGGGCTTGGGCTTCTCGGAGACCTGGGTCAGCTCGTATCGGATCGGCAGTTTCAGGCGGGCGCCGAGCGTAGGCTGACCGTCCTGGCTCCAGGGGCCGACGCGGAATTTCGCGGCCAAGGCCAGCGCGCCCTGGCCATAGCCCTGGCCCGCCGGATCCTCGCTGTCGACGGAGCAGGCGCCGAGCCCGCCCGAGTTCAGCACCGTACAGGCCAGCACGACGCGGACGCTGTTCACGCCGTTGGCGGTCTTGGGGAAGGTCGCCTGGAAATCCTCGACGCTGGGCATGGCGACCCACGCCGGCTTGGTGATGGCGAGCCCCTCGGCCTTCAGGATCTGGGGATTGAAGGTCACCGGGATCATCACGTCCTGGCCCCGCAGGTTCAGCTCATTGGCCCGCAGCTTCTCGGCGAGACGGCGCGCCGCCGTTCCGAAGAGGTAGTTGCTGGGCGTCTCCTTGAGCACCGCGCAGGTGCGCGGACGGCCTTCACGATTGATCGTGCAGCTAAGTTCGACGGTTCCGCCGACCTCCGCCGCCTTGGCCTTGGCGGGATAGGCGGCGGCCACGTCGGCGGCGCTAGGGGCTTCGATCCAGGTGGGCGCGGCCTGAGCTGCGGCGATCGCGGGGGTCAGCACAAGGCCGGCAGCCGCCAAGGCGGCGAACTTGAAGGACATTGAAACGCTCCCCACTGGACCCCGCCAGCTTCGCACGGCGGGGGCGGGATTGAGAAGCGGTCAGACGGCGGTGCGGGGCCGCGCCGGGCCGGCGCGCAGGCGTTCCAGCGCCTCGCTGGCGACGACGCTCAGGGAGCGCAGGCCCTCTTCGCCGAAGACATCGAGCGCGGCGTCGAGGGCGGTGACCGCCGCGGCTCGCTCGCCGCGGTCCTTGCCGGTGATGTCGATCCGCGCCTCGTAGAGTCGGGCGAGGTGAAGCTGGGCGAGCGCCCAGGCCACCGGGTCGCGGCTGGCGCGCAGGTTGGAAAGCTCGATCTTCATCGCCGCTTCAGCGGCGTCGAGGACGCCGAGGTCGCCGGTGAGTTCCGCGGACCTGGCCAGGCACATGGCCCGGGCGCCGGCCGCCAGCCCCCGCAGCGGCACCGCGGGCGCTTCCTTCAGCACGAGGTTGGCGCGGTCGTAGCAGGTCACGGCTTGTTCGTAGGCGCGTTCGTCGGCGCTGGCCTCGCCGAGCGCCTGCAGGGCCTGGGCGAGCGCGATCTGGGTGCGGGCCCAGTCGAGCGGGCTGTGGTCGCGGGTCAGGTGATCGAGCGCGGCGGCGAGCGCGGTCGCGCCGCTGGCGACGGCGTCGACGTCGCCGGCGGCCTCGCCCCAGAGCGCCAGGGCCTGGCCGCGCATGATCTCGGCGCGCGCCCAGGTCAGCGGCTCGTAGCCGGAGTCCATGCGCTCGGCCGCGGTGGCGGCGTCCTGCACGGCGCAGTTCAGCAGGTTCTCATCCTTCAGCCGCGCGCCCCAACCGCAGAGCAGGTCGGCACGGGCGAGGCGGGCCTCGGCTGCCAGCGGGCGAGCCGCGGCGACCCGGCGGCTCAGCGCGTCGAGCGCGGCGATCGGGGAATTGAAGCGGGCGATGGCGCGGTGGGCGGCGTCCTGGTCGCCCTTGGCCATGTCCTGGCGCGCCTCGACGATCGCGAGGCCGACGTCGGCGAGAGCCGCGCCGATCCCGCCGCGGGCGACGTTGCGGGCGTCACGGAAAGCGGCCTCGGCGGCGGCGTCCAGGCCGGGATCGCCGAACAGCTCCGAGCCCAGCAGGGCGCAGACGCCCTGTTCGCAGCGGGCGCGGGCCCAGCCTTCGGGACGGCGGTCAGGATCGAAGGCGCTGGCGGCGGCTTCCGCGGTGGCGGCGGCCTTGCGGAGGGCCACGGCGTCACCCGAACGACGGGCGACCTCGCGCCAGACCACGGCGGCGTCGAGGCGCAGCTGCGCCTTGTCCTTGGCGCCGATCCGGCCGGCGGCCACGTCGGCGCCCTTGGCTTCCTGCAGCAGCAAACTGAGGTCGAGCAGTTCCAGCAGGGTGGAATCGCCACCCGTCAGGCCGTCCGCGAACGGCCTGGATCGCTCTCCGGCGATCAGCTTCATAAGCTCACGACCAAACTCAAACATCGCGTCGCTCCGGCCGTGCAGCCGTCCCGGGATGAGACGGTGCTATCAGGCCTTGAACGACAAGAGCAAAGCCGGAGCCGTGGGCTTTAACAAGTGGTTAACTTTCAAGGTGTGGTTAACAAATCTAAATGTTCCACAGTAAAGCGCAGCGGGGTCGGGGGTTGCCCTGATCGGCCCTCAGCAGAAACCCTGGGACGCCCCAATGCGGGTGGCCGCGGGCCGACGCTAGTTGAAGATCGCAGCCTGTTCGTCGGGACTGAGGATGCGCCAGGCGCCCGGTTTCATGTCCGCGGGCAGGGCCAGGCCGCCGATGCGGTCGCGGTGGAGGTCAGTGACGTGGTTGCCGGCGGCGGCGAACATGCGGCGGACCTGATGGTAGCGGCCTTCGGTGATGGTCAGGTTGGCGGTGTTTGGGCCGGTGGGCTCAAGGACGGCGGGCGCCAGGGGGTCCTTCTCGCCTTCCAGCATCAGGGTCCCGGCGGCGAAGAGTTCCGCCTCATGGCCTTGCAGGGGCCGGTCGAGGGTGGCGGCGTAGCGCTTGGCGATCTGGCTCTTTGGCGAGATCACCCGGTGCAGGAAGGGGCCGTCGTCGGTGATCAGCAGGAGGCCGGAGGTCTCCTTGTCGAGGCGCCCGATGGTCGAGAGCGCGGGGATGCGGGCGCGCCAGCGGGCCGGCAGGAGTTCGTAGACGCTGCGGCCCGCCTCGCGGTGCGAGCAGACGACGCCCCGCGGTTTGTGCATCAGGAGGGTCAGCGGCGCCGGTGGATCGAGCGACTGGCCGGAGACGCTCATGCGGGCGGGCAGATCGGCCGCGATGGCGATGCGCGCGCCGGCGTCCTTCACCACCACGCCGTCGAGCACCACCTGGCGGCGGGCGACAAGGTCGGTGACCTCGCGGCGCGAGCCGTAGCCGAGGTTGGCCAGCAGCCGGTCGAGCCGGGCCATTGGCGGCTTACTCACTTGCGGGCCTCGAAGATCTTGTAACCGCCGGCGTCGGCGCGCACGGCGACCTCGCTGAAGGCGGCGGCCAACGGCGCCTCGTAGGGCAGGTGCCGGTTGGCGACGATCCAGCAGACCCCGCCCCGGTGCAGCATCTGGGCGGCGGACTGGACGAACGCGACGCCAAGCGCTCGGTCCTCCGAGCCGCCGTCATGGAAGGGCGGGTTCATGACCACGAAGTCGAGGCCGGTCACGTCCTCGTCGCGCTGCCGGGCGTCGGCCCAGATCACCCGGGCGCGGGGGTCGTTGAGGTTGTGCTCGGCGCAGCCGACCGCGCGGCGGTCGTTGTCCAGGCAGGTGAGCTCGGTCACCGCCGGCGAGGCCAGCACCTGGCTCGCCAGCACGCCGATGCCGCAGCCGAGGTCGGCGCCACGGCCGGCGAGCTTGGGCAGGAGTTCCAGCAGGCGCGCACTGCCGGGGTCGATGCGGTCCCAGCTGAACACGCCGGGCTGTGACCAGAGGCCGAGGTCAGGGAGCAGGACGGGCGAGCCGGCGGCGATGGCATCGGCGACGCCGCGCGGCGCATCGGGGCGTGAGGCGTAGCAGAAGCGGTGGTGCTTTCGAGCGTCCTCGCTGACCGTGCAGCCGAACGCGTCCAGCACCTTCTTGAGGCGCGAGCCGCCCTTGTCCTTCGGCGCGAAGACGCTGAGCGGCGCACCAGGTTTCAGGACCCGCAGGACCTGGGCCAGCACATAGTCGCGCTCCAGCGTGCCGCCGGGGGCGAGCACGAAAGCCTGGTCGGCGCTGCCGTCAGCCATCGCCGCGAGGTCCTGCGACCCCAGGATGATCGGTGAGACCTGCGTAGCGCCGCGCGGGACCTCGATCAGGCCGGGCGCGGGGGCGCCGTAGAGGATGACGCCCGCCACGACGGTCAGGCCCGTTCCCTGGACCGCTCGAAACGCACCTTGGGATAGCGGTCGGCGGCGTAGTTGATGTCCCAGGCGGACTTGGCGAGGAACACCGGCTGTTCGTCGATGTCGGTCCCCATGGCCGAGCGGTGCTTGCTCATGAAGTCTTCCAGGTCGGCCTTTTCTCCGAGGATCCAGCGGGCTTCGGCGTAGGGGCTCTGCTCGAAGATCACGTCGAGCTGGTATTCCTCGCGCAGCCGGTCGGCCATGACTTCGAACTGCAGCTGGCCGACGGCGCCGACGATGAAGTCCGAGCCGAGGCTGGGACGGAAGAGCTGGGTCACCCCCTCCTCCGCCAGGCTTTCCAGGGCCTTCTTGAGGTGCTTGGCCTTCAACGGGTCCTTGACGCGGACGCGCTGCAGGATTTCCGGCGCGAAGTTGGGGAGGCCCGCGAAGCGCAGGGCGCCGCCTTCCGAGAGGCTGTCGCCGACCCGCAGCACGCCGTGGTTGGGGATGCCGATGACGTCGCCGGCGAAGGCGTCCTCCGCCAGCTCGCGGTCGGAGGCGAAGAACATCATCGGGGCGTTCACGCTGAGCTGCTTGCCGGTGTTCTGCACCTTGAGCTTCATGCCGCGCGAGAACCGGCCGGAGCAGAGCTTCAGGAAGGCGATCCGGTCGCGGTGGTTGGGGTCCATGTTCGCCTGGACCTTGAACACGAAGCCCGAGACCTCGCGGTCGCCGGGGGCCACGTGGATCGGTTCGCCATTCTTCACGGCGGCCACGGCCTTGGGCGGCGGCGCGTAGGCCCCGATGCCTTCCAGCAGCTGGTCGACGCCGAAGTGGCGCAGCGCGGAGCCGAAGAAGACGGGGGTCATGTGACCTTCCAGGAAGGCCTGCGGGTCGAACTGCTTGGAGGCGCCCAGCACCAGCTCGGCGTTCTCGGAGAGCTCTTCCTGCTCGTCGGGGTCGAGGTAGCTGACCACCGCATTGCCCTTGAACGCAATGGCGTCAGGGTGGCCGTCCTCGTTTCCTGGCGCGCCGCCGCCCTTCTTCATGAACGGCAGGAACTGGTCGCGGCGCAGGTCGAGCATGCCCTTGAACCGCCCGCCGGAGCCGGCCGGCCAGTAGAGCGGCGCGGGATCGAGGGCGAGTTTGGAGCCGATCTCGTCCAGCAGCGCGAACGGGTCCTGCGCCTCGCGGTCCATCTTGTTGATGAAGGTGACGATGGGGATGTCGCGCAGGCGGCACACCTCGAACAGCTTCAGCGTCTGCGGCTCGATGCCCTTGGCCGCGTCCAGCACCATGACCGCGGCGTCGGCGGCGGTGAGCGTCCGGTAGGTGTCTTCCGAGAAGTCCTCGTGGCCCGGCGTGTCCAGCAGGTTGAACATCAGGCCGTCGTGGTCGAACGTCATGACGCTGGCCGAGACCGAGATGCCGCGCTCGCGCTCGATCTTCATCCAGTCGGAGCGGGTGCGGCGGTTTTCGCCACGCGCGCGGACCTGGCCCGCAGCCCGGATCGCGCCGCCGGCCAGCAGCAGGTTCTCCGTCAGGGTCGTCTTGCCGGCGTCGGGGTGGGAAATGATCGCGAAGGTGCGCCGGCGGGCGGCCTCGGCGGCGGGAGATGTGGTCATGGGCGGGGGTTAGCCCGCCGGGCCGGGTTTCGCAAATGCGCCCGAACGCCCCTCAGCCCTTCTCCACGGGTTCGGTGAGGAAGTGGCGGCCTTCGCGGTCGTCGATCTCCACCACCCAGACGTCGGGATCGACGCGGGCGGCGCGCTCGATATAGCGGTCGAGTTCCGGCTCCTGGTCGGAGGGGACGGGTTGCATCCAGACCCGTTCGCCATCGAGCCGGGTCGCCTCGGCGTAGAGCTTGGCGGTCCCCTGCGGGCGGTTCAGCGCCTTGACCAGCACGGCGCCTGCGCGGGCATCGCCCTTACGGATGATCATGCCGAAAGCGCCGGAGAGCTCGGCGCGGCGGATGAGGGCGCTGACCCAGATGTCGGTGGAAAGCAGCATTACGGCTAGTGTCCCGATTCCGAAGTTCGCATGCGCTTGTGGCAGGCTCCGACGAACTTCGGAATCGATAAGGACACTAGCAAGCCGATGTTTCTAGTGTGCTTTGTGGATTTGAAGTTCGCTCAGCGCTCGATCCAGGAATGGGCGAACTTCAAATCCAGCACACTAGGACCATGCGCCGGTGCGGCGCCTCTCATCAACCATGTCGCCTAACGGAATCGCAAGGCCGACGGCCTAGCTTGCGCCCAAGGTCTAGAAGACCGCGACGAGAAAAGACGACGCATGAAGAGCTGGCGCAGAAGCGCACGGCCGGCGTCTCGGTGGATGGGGTTTTGGGTTGCGGCCGCGGTCGCAGCGCCCGGCTTTGCGCAAGCACAGCCGGCTGACCTGTTCTACGAGCGCACGGTGATGAGCGCGGCGGACGACCGCTGCGACCTGTTCGCGCCCGAGGTGGGCGCAGCGCTTGCAGCCTCGGCGGCCCAGGCGCGCGGCGCCGCCTTGCGCGCCGGAACCTCGTTCGACACCCTGCGCACGCTGGAGGCCAGCGCCCGCGGCAAGGCCGCCCAGGCCGGATGCGGCTCGCCCGACATCGCGACCGCCGCGGCGCGGGTGAAGACCGCCTTTTCCGGCTACGCGAAGATCACCCGCCTGACCTATCCCGGCGACGTCGCGCCGTGGCGCGCCGACCGCACCGGCGCGCGCAGCACCGCCTGGCGGCTGTCGCAGGAGACCAGCTTCGGCGCCGATCGCATGGCGTTCGGCCTGGCCGGACGCGACGGTCCAGGGGTCCTCCTGGCGGTCGCCCGCTTCGCCGACGGCGCCCAGCCCTATGCGGCGCGGCTGCTGCTGCGCGATGGCTCGCGCAGTTCGCAGGCCTATCTGGACCGCTGGACCGGCGGTTCGACCGCGCGCCTGCCACTGGACCGCCGCCTGCCGCCGCGTAGCGCCTTGAAGACCTATCCCGCCGCGGCGCGCAGCCCGGCCAGCCAGGACCTGCTGCCCCGCGACGTGAAGTCGGGCTGGGCCTTCCGCTTCCCCGACGCCGCGGCCGTCGAACTGGGCAGGCTCGATCCGCGCGAGGCCATCGCGGTGGAATTCCTGTTTCCCGGCGACGTTACCCGCCGCGCCTATGTGGAAGTGGGCGACTTCGCCGCCGGCCGCGCCTTCCTTAAGGTCGCAGCGCGCTAGGGTCGGAGCCCGCCTTCCTTCCAATGCCATAGGGCTTGTCGCGCTTGGCCCCTGGGTCCCGGACCGGCTCTTCGGCTGTCCGGGATGTCAGTCCAGGGTGTCTGCTGCGCCTGAGTCCTAGGCGCGGCCGCGTTCGTCTTCGTCGTCGAGGTCCGTGTGCAGGTCGAGCTCCAGCGGTATCTGACCGGCGGGCGCCAGCACCGGCATGCGCACCGTAATGGTGGTGCCCTCGCCGACGACGCTGGTGATCTCCATGTCGCCGCCGTGCAGCCGGGCGAAGGCGCGCACTAGGCTGAGGCCGAGGCCTGAGCCCCCCTGACGCTGTTCCGCGCCGCCCGCCTGCTCGAAGGGCCGGCCCAGGCGCGCCAGGTCTTCGCCCGCGATCCCGACCCCGGTGTCGGTCACGACGATCTCCAGCACGCGTCCGTCGCCGCGCGCGGTGATGGTCACCATGCCGCCGCGCGGCGTGAACTTCAGCGCGTTGGACAGCAGGTTCATGGCGATCTGCTTGACGGCGCGGCGGTCGGCCTCGGCCTCCAGCGGCACGGCCGGCAGCGAGCCGCGCAGGGTGATCCCTGCCCTGTCCGCTTGTCCGCGCATCAGCCGCAGGACCGCGCTGATCGCGTCGCGGGCGTCGAAGTCCTCGCGGCTCAACTCGAACCGCTCGGCCTCGATCTTCGACATGTCGAGCACGTCGTTGATCAGCTCCAGAAGGTGCGCGCCGCTCTCATGGATCAGCTCGGCGTATTCGGAGTAGCGGTCCGACATCGGGCCAAACAGCCGCTGACGCATGATGTCGGAGAAGCCCATGATCGCGTTGAGCGGCGTGCGCAGCTCGTGGCTCATGTTGGCCAGGAACCGCGACTTGCCGGCGTTCTGCTGCTCGGCAGAAATGCGGGCCTGCTCCAGCTCGGTCTCGCGGGCGCGCTGGCTGCGGGCGTCGCGGACCGAGGCCAGCAGACGGTGCGAGCTCATGCCTTTCAGGGTCAGGACGCACCAGCCCTGCGGGTCGTAGGAGGGGACGAAGGTGACCTCGGCCGAACCCTCGGCCGCGGCGCGCGCCAGCGCGTCCTCGACCCAGGCGCGGTCGTCGGGCGCCACGAGGTCACTGAAGTTGCGGTCCAGCAGGTCGCGGACGTCCAGCCCGTCGGAGGTCGCGCCGAACGCTTCGAGGATCCGTCCGCCCGGATAGAGGGTGAGCAGCAGCATCGGCTGGCGCTCAAGGGTCTCGCGCAGGTCGAGCTCGGTTTCGCGCCAGCGGCCCAGATCGCCGCGCACCTGGCCCTGGAAGGCCATAAGCCCCGCCGCCACGCCCATGCCGGTCGTGCCGAGCGCCAGGAGCGCGAACCAGATCGACAGCCCCTCGGCAGGCTTCGGCAGGACCAGGAGGATGGAGCCCATGACCGCCACCGCCGCGGCCGCGATGCCCGCCGCCGCGCCGAGCGCCAGCAACCGAGGCCGCCCGAACGCCGCGCCGGCCGCCAGCGGGGTCAGGCACCAGACCGCGAGCGGACCGGCGATCCCGCCGGTGAAACTGCACGCGGCTGCGCCGGCTGCGGCCCAGGCCAGGATCG
>JBOHKZ010000430.1:0-2306 GCA_050729355.1 Phenylobacterium sp.
GCCCGACACGGGTTACGGCACCACCCAGCCGGTGGGAAGCTTCCCCCCGAATGACTACGGCCTCTTCGACATGGCAGGCAACGTCTGGGAGTGGACCACCGACTGGTGGGCCGACACCCGAGCCGTCGAATCATGTTGTGCGGCCGACAGCTACGACCCGAACCAGCCGCAGTTCCAGATCGGGCGCAAGGTCGTCAAGGGAGGGTCCTTCCTGTGCGCCGACAGCTATTGCCTGCGGTACCGACCCGCCGCCCGTCGACCGCAGATGGTCGACACCGGGATGAGTCACGTCGGATTCCGCTGCGTACGGAGTGGGTAGGTCCTAGGCGAGGGCAACGCTGGTGCAGACCCGACGTCTAGGCAATGATGCCTGGAACAGGTTCCAATTCCGAAGAGGGAGCTACATGTCGGACGCCGTACTCGTGACGGGCGCTTTTGGGCTGGTGGGTTCGTCCACCGTGAAGAGACTGGCGGCCGACGGTCGCCGGGTGATCGCCACCGACCTCGACATCCCGGCGAATCGCAATGCCGAGAGCAAGCTGCCGCCTGGCGTCGAAGTGCGTTACGCCGACCTGACCGACCCGGCCGCGGTCGACGCGCTGGTGTCAGAGGTCGCGCCGAGTGCGGTCATCCACCTGGCCGCGATCATTCCGCCATTCATCTACATGCGTAAGGCCCTGGCCGAGAAGGTCAACGTCGGCGCCACGGCATCCCTGCTGGCAGCCGCCTCCAAGCTATCCAGCCCACCCCGTTTCGTGCAGGCGTCCAGCATCGCGGTCTACGGTGCGCGCAACCCGCACACCCACCCCGACGTGCTGACGGCGGACACCCCGCTCAACCCCGCCGACGTGTACGGCGCGCACAAGGTCGCGACCGAGAAGCTGGTTCGCGCTTCGTCGCTGGACTGGGTGATCCTCCGGCTCGGCGGCGTGCTGACCGTGGACCCAGCGGCCTACCTGAGTTTGGACAACCTGTACTTCGAGGGCCTGCTCCCCGTCGACGGCAGGCTCCAGACCGTGGACGTACGCGACGTGGCACGTGCCTTCGCGGCCGCCACCACCGCCGACGCGGTCGGCGAGACCCTCCTCATCGGCGGCGACGAAACCCACCGACTGGTCCAGGGTGACGTCGCACCCGCCATAGCGGCGGCGATGGGCCTCGTCGGCGGCCTGCCCACCGGCCTCAAGGGCAACCCGGACAGCGACGCCGACTGGTTCAACACCGACTGGATGGACACCACGCGCGCTCAAGAGGTACTTCGCCACCAACATCATTCGTGGCCCGAGATGCTGATCGAGACCGCCAACAAGGCCGGTGCCAGGCGCCACCTCCTGCGGGTCGCC
The DNA here is from genome assembly GCA_050729355.1 of Phenylobacterium sp. Taxonomy (GTDB): domain Bacteria; phylum Pseudomonadota; class Alphaproteobacteria; order Caulobacterales; family Caulobacteraceae; genus Phenylobacterium. The sequence goes on from JBOHKZ010000430.1 coordinate 1,344, forward strand.
GCACCGCTGACCAGGGCGATCTTCACACGTCGCGCCGCGTATCACGGCCGCACCGAGCCGTACGCCGATCCGTGGGGTGCGATCGCCGCCAAGTGGGCGGATCCGCGGCCCGATGATGGTGCGTGATGAAACTGACTGCGCCGTAAGCGCCGAAGAAAGCGGGGCGCCGGGTTCTTTACTGACAGGATCGTCCCCGTGGCCATCAAGACGGAGTTCACCCAGACCCAGAAGCGCGCGCTGGCCATCGCAACCGTCATCGCCCTTGCGTTCGGCGCGTACTTCCTGCGCGGCTACTTCATGCTCATCGTCGTGGCGGCGGTCGCGGCCTATTTGTTCAATCCGCTGTTCAACTGGTTCTTGACGCGTTTCGGTCGGGGCCTCTCGGTGACCTTCACGCTCTTGGCGGCGATCTTCGCGGTCATCATCCCGCTGGGTCTACTCGTCCTGCTGGCGGTGGTGCAGATCAGCGCGATGGTCCGCAGCGTCTCGGCATGGATGTCTCGGACCGACCTTAGCTCGCTCGGCGATCGGTCGCTGAAGTTCGTCAACGACGCCGTCGACAAGATTCCCTTCCTCACCAATGTGAACGTGACACCGGAACTGTTGCAGGAGCGCATGAGTACCGTCGCGCAAAGCGCAGGCGAGTACGCCCTGACGTTCCTGCAGGGCGCCGCGGGCGGGCTCGCCGGCGGACTGACGGCGGCCGTGCTCTTCATCTACGTCTTCATCTCCCTGCTCTCCAACCGCGAAGGCGTCCAGACGCTGATCCGCAAGCTCAACCCCCTCGGCGAGGAGGTCACCGACCTCTATCTGGAGAAAATGGGCGCGATGGTGCGCGGCGCGGTGTTCGGCCAGTTCGTCATAGCCCTCGCCCAAGGCCTGGCAGGCGCGGTATCGATCTACATCGCCGGATTTCACGAAGGTTTCTTCATCTTCGCGATCCTGCTCACCGCGCTCTCGGTG
>JBOHKZ010000431.1:0-5616 GCA_050729355.1 Phenylobacterium sp.
GGGTAGGACCCCAAACATCGTCATCCTCCGGTCAGCGAAGCTGATCGGGGTTGGTTCTGCGTACGCCCGGAGGATGACGACGTGGTGGGATGCCCTTACGTTCCGCCGATGGGGGATTTGACGCCATTCGCGCCTTGGCTTGACCGATGGGGCCTGACGCCGGACGGCGAGCCGTTCACCACCCGCTATGCGAAGAACCACCTGCTGCCGGTGCGACAGGGCGAGACGCCGGCGATGCTGAAGATCGCCGTCTCCAAGGATGAGATCGACGGCGGCGCGTTGATGGCCTGGTGGGCAGGCGAGGGCGCCGCCCGGGTGCTGGCGCGGGAGGCCGAGGCGCTGCTGCTGGAGCGGCTGCGCGCTGTGCGCTCGCTGGCCGCGATGGCCCGGGATGGCCGCGATGACGAGGCGACTCGCATCCTCTGCGCCGTCGCCGAGGCGCTGCACGCGCCGCGCGCCGTCGCCGCGCCGCAGAGCCTCTATCCGCTCGAAGTCTGGCTGAGGGCCTTGGCGCCTGCCGCAGCGGCGCACGGTGGCGTCCTGACGGCGTCCCTGGAGGCCGCGACGGCGCTGCTGGCCGACCCCCGCGACATCGTCGTGCTGCACGGCGACCTGCACCACGAGAACGTCCTCGACGGCGGCGACCGCGGCTGGCTGGTCATCGACCCGAAAGGTGTCCTGGGCGAGCGGACCTACGAGTTCGCCACCACTATCATCAACCCGGACGCCGAGACCGCCTTCCGGCCCGGCCGCATCGCGCGGCAGGCCGCCGTGGTCGCCGAGGCCGCGCACCTAGAGCCGCAGCGAGTGGTGCGCTGGCTGCTGGCCCACGCCGGCGCTTCGGCGGCCTGGTGCATGCAGGACGGGTTCGATCCGACGGATGCCTTGAGGATCGCTGAGATCGCCAGGGCCGAACTCGGCGTCTAACCCTCGCGGTTGTAGAGCCGCAGGATGAAGGAGGTCTGGTAGACGAGGTTCACCGCCGCGAAGCCCGCGTGGAACTTGCCGTTGCGGGTGAACATGGCGACGCCGCAAAGGATCAGGTAGGCGGCGATGCGGACCGGATACTCCCAGCCGAAGCTCACCAGATAGGCCTGGCCCTTCAGCAGGGTGTCGGCGATGTCCGCCACAAAGGTGAACGCCAGGATCCCGAAGAACCACTTCCGGCGGGACAGGAAATAGTCCCGGTAGCCGTCGTACTCGTCCATCTCCCTGGGAAACAGCAGGAAGGCCAGCAGGTAGAAGAGGCCCGCGTAGCTGATCACGAAGAGGTAGCGTGAGAACGTCCAGCTGAGCTCGTGGAGCCGGAACTCCCACCACCAGAAATGGATCGAGCCCAGCAGCACCGAGGCGGCCCACGCCAGGTGGACGGGGTAGAGCTTGCGGCGGCCCGGATGCTGGACGATCGAGGCCAGGCCGCCGAGGTTGTGGGTGATCGAAAGGCCGATCACCAGCGCGATGAGCGTGCGGATATGCAGGTAGAAGTCGGGGGAGCCGCCCATCCCCTAGGGGAGCCTAGCCGCCGGCGCCTGAGCCGACCGGCGCGGTCTTCAGCTTCTCGCCGCGGTTCAAGCGGTCGGGCAGTGGCGCGCCGCCCGGCACGAACTCCAGCGACACGGAGTTGATGCAGTAGCGCAGGCGGGTCGGCGGGGGTCCGTCAGGGAAGACGTGGCCCTGGTGGCTGCCGCAGCGGGCGCAGAGCGTCTCGATCCGCACCATGCCGTAGGCGCGGTCCTCGACGGCCCTCACGTGGGTCTCGTCGAAGGGCGCCCAGAAGGACGGCCAGCCGGTCCCGCTCTCGAATTTCGTCTTGTGCTCGAACAGCGGCAGCCCGCAGAGGCGGCAGCAGTAGACGCCGTCGTCCTTCTGATCGAGCAGGCCGCCGCAGAACGGCGCCTCGGTGCCGTGATGCAGCAGCACCTCGGCCTCTTCGCGGGTAAGCGAGGCCTCGAGGCGCTTGCGTTCCTCTGGGGTAGGCGGGGTGAGGTCGAAACCTGAGGGGGAGATTGCTGGCGTGCTCATGGCGCTCAATCTAATGTCCCCGCCTCCCAACTGGAAGTAAGGGCTTCTTGAGATGATCACGACGACGACCCCCACCATCGCCGAGCGGGAGATCGCCGCGACCTTGGGCGTGGTGACCGGAGAAGCGATCATCGGGGCCAACATCTTCCGCGACCTCCTGGCGACCTTCACCGACATCGTCGGCGGCCGCTCGGCGACCTACGAGCGCGGCCTGCGCGAGGCGCGCGACATGGCGATGCGGGAAATGTGCGACGAGGCCATGCGGATGGGCGGAGACGCCGTGGTCGGCGTGGACCTCGACTACGAAACGATGGGTGCGGAGAACGGCATGCTGATGGTCTCCGCGACCGGAACCGCCGTGAAGCTGCGCTAGATGTTTTCCAAGATCCTGATCGCCAACCGCGGGGAAATCGCGGTCCGAATCATCAAGACGTGCCGCCGGATGGGGATCGCCACGGTGGTGGTCTATTCCGAAGCCGACGCCGACAGCCTGGCCGTCGAGATGGCCGACGAGACCGTGTTCATCGGCGCAGCCCCGGCGGCGCAGTCCTATCTGGTGGCAGACAAGATCATCGCCGCCTGCCGCGAGACGGGCGCCGAGGCGATCCATCCGGGCTTCGGTTTCCTGTCTGAGAGCGCTGCCTTCGCCAAGCGCTGCGCCGAGGAGAAAATCGTCTTCATCGGCCCCAACCCGCACGCCATCGAGGCCATGGGCGACAAGATCGAGTCCAAGAAGTTCGCCACCAAGGCCGGCGTGTCGGTGGTGCCGGGCCACGTCGGCGAGATCGACGACACCGCGCACGCCATCAAGATCTCCGAGGAGATCGGCTACCCGGTGATGATCAAGGCCTCGGCCGGCGGCGGCGGCAAGGGCATCCGGGTCGCCTGGAACCGCAAGGACGTGGAGGAGGGCTTCCCGGCCGTGAAGGGCGAGGCCAAGGCCAGCTTCGGCGACGACCGCATCTTCATCGAGAAGTTCATCGAAAGCCCCCGGCACATCGAGATCCAGGTGCTGGGCGACAAGCACGGCAATGTCGTCCACCTGTTCGAGCGCGAATGCTCGATCCAGCGGCGCAACCAGAAGGTCGTCGAGGAAGCGCCGAGCCCGTTGCTCGACGAGAAGACCCGCGCCGCCATGGGCGCCCAGGCCGTCGCGCTCGCCAAGGCCGTCCAGTACGACAGCGCCGGCACCGTCGAGTTCGTGGCCGGCCAGGACAAGAGCTTCTTCTTCCTGGAGATGAACACCCGCCTGCAGGTCGAGCACCCGGTCACCGAACTGATCACCGGCGTCGACCTGGTGGAGCAGATGATCCGCTCGGCCTACGGCGAGAAGCTGCCGTTCGCCCAGAAGGACCTGAAGATCAAAGGCTGGGCGATCGAAAGCCGCATCTACGCAGAGGACCCCTATCGCGGGTTCCTGCCGTCCATCGGCCGTCTTGTCCGCTACGACCCGCCGCAGGAAGGCGAGCTCGCCGACGGCTCCATCGTCCGCAACGACGCCGGCGTGCGCGAGGGCGACGAGATCTCGATGTTCTACGACCCGATGATCTCCAAGCTTTCGACCTGGGCGAAGACCCGCGGCGAGGCCATCGACGTCATGGGCCGCGCGCTGGAGGACTTCCACATCGAGGGCCTGGGCCAGAACATCCCGTTCCTGGCCGCGGTCATGGACCAGCCGCGATTCCGGTCCGGCAAGCTCTCCACCAACTACATCAAGGACGAGTTCCCCGAGGGCTTCGCCGGCCTGCCGCCCAGCGACGCCCAGCGCGACCTGGTCGCCGCCGTCGCGCTCTCGATGCATCGGACGCTGCTGGCCCGCGCCGCGCCGCAGCAGCTGCGCCAGGACTGGATCGTCGTGGTGGGTCATGAGAAGCGCGCCGTCCGTGTCAGCGGCAACGGCGGCGGCATCATCATCGAGATCGACGGCCGCAAGATGCACCTCGAGGGCGTCCGCTGGCGTCCCGGGCAGGCGAGCTTCCGTGCCAGCCTCGACGGCAAGCCGTTCACCGCCACGGTGCGGCCAGCTGCCGAAGGCTTCGTGATCCGCCACCGGGCCAGCCGCCTGCACGTGCTGGTGCTGACCCCGCGATCGGCCGAGCTGCATGAGAAACTGCCGCCCAAGAAGGCCGCCGACACCTCCAAGATGGTGCTCTCGCCCATGCCGGGGCTGGTCGTCACCCTCGACGTCACGGTGGGCCAACAGGTCCGCGCCGGCGAAGCCGTGGCGGTGATCGAGGCAATGAAGATGCAGAACATCATCCGCGCCGAGCGGGACGGGACGGTGAAGGCCGTCAACGCCCAGTCCGGCGACAGCGTGGCCGCTGACGAGGTGTTGGTCGAATTCGCCTGAGCTATAGTCTGAGCGTGACTCAGGGGGTTCCATGAACGGCCAGGCGGACTGGAGCGAGCTGTTCTTCTCGGCCGCCGGGCGTGCGCCAAGGAGCCCGTCGCTGGTCGCGGCGGCCGTCCTGCTGGGGCTGGCGGTGTTCTACGAGGCCGTGGCCCCCTCGACCCTGCACTGGCTCACCGGCTGGTTCGTCTATCCGGCGCTGTTCTATTGCGGCGCCTGCGTGCTCTCCAAGCGGCTGCACGACCGCGGCCGGTCCGGCTGGTGGGCGGCCCTGATCCTGCTCGCCATCGTCGCGGTGTGGCCGCAGCCCGCGGGCTTCTTCGACTTCCTGTTCGTCGTGGTGCTGGTCTGGGCCGGCGTCGAGCTGGGCGCCATGCCGGGGGAAGCCGGGACCAATCGCTACGGCGCGAACCCGTTGCGGCCGCTGGTGGCGGCCTAGAGGGGCGCCTGAGCGTTTTCGACGGGGCCGAACACCGCCTCGAAGCTGGCCCGCAGGGCGGCGTCCGCCTCGTCCATCGTTACCGGCAGGCCGAGATCCACAAGGCTGGTCACGCCGTGCTCGGTGACGCCACACGGGATGATGCCGCTGAAGTGGCCCAGATCCGGCTCGACGTTCAGCGAAATGCCGTGGAACGACACCCAGCGGCGCAGCTTCACCCCGATGGCGGCGATCTTCTCCTCGCGCGGCGCAAGGCCCGCCGTCCGCCGCTCCACCCAGACGCCGACTCGGCCCGGCCGGACCTCGCCCACGACGTTGAAGCGGCCGAGCGCCCCGATCACCCAGGCTTCCAGAGCGGCTACGAAGGCGCGTACGTCGCGCTGGCGCCGGGTCAGGTCGAGCATGACATAGGCTACGCGCTGGCCAGGGCCGTGGTAGGTGAACTGACCGCCGCGTCCTGTCGCAAAAACAGGAAAACGGTCTGGATCGAGGAGGTCGCCGGGCTTGGCCGAGACGCCGCCGGTGTAGAGCGGCGGGTGCTCCAGCAGCCACACCAATTCGCCGTCGGCGCCCTCGGCGATCGCCGCGGCGCGCGCCTCCATCGCAGCGACCGCGTCCGGATAGGCGATCTGGCCACGGGACACCGCCCAACCTGCCGGTGCGGCGTCTTGTCTGCCGAATAACGGCGTTTGGCGCCCCGTATTTAACTCACGGTCAAGCATGTTTACCCAATGTGGGGGTCGGGTCCGCGGTTCGCAAAGCCGATCAGGGTCCGACGGCAAGGGTAGGGGCGTCGCTTCGTGAG
>JBOHKZ010000432.1:0-2442 GCA_050729355.1 Phenylobacterium sp.
GAACAGAAGACCGCCACCGGTGCGGTGGCTGGCGCCGTGGTCGGCGGACCTGTCGGCGCGGCGGTCGGCGGCGCGGCCGACAATGTCGTCGGCCACGCCACAGATGGGAAACGCTAGGCCCCGCGGAACTGCGTCCGGAGGTCGCGCTAGGCCAGGGTGGCTCCGGCGGGCTTGGCGAAGAGGTCGCGGGCGAGCAGCCACAGCGACCAGACCGCCTTCACCGCCATCACCCCCAGACTGACGACCAGACCGATCTGCAGGCCCAGGTCGAAGTTGCGCTCGATGGTCGCCACGACGTCGGGCTCCAGGGTCGGCGAGGTGATGGTCACCCAATGACCCGCCTGCAGCACTCCGCCGATGATCGCCGCGCCGATCACGTGGCGCAGAACCGACAGGCCATTGTTCAGCCGGGTCGCTCCGGGTCTGGCCAGCGCCAGCAGGTTGGCGCCGATCTCAAGGCCGACGTAGCCCAGGATCGGCCAGTAATAGTCCGCCCAGATCGGCGCCAACGTCACCTCAAGGTAGCTCGGGATCGGCAGCCAGTTGCGGAAGTGGATGAACCCTATCCACCACATGCCGAACACCACGCCCATGGCGATTTCGCCGGCGATCTCGAACGGCGAGCGCCCCTTGCGGCCCGGAGGCGGCAGCTCGCTTGGCCGCCACTTCTGAAGCACTCGCGCCGGCGGATAGAATTCCATCGCCACGCCGACCAGGGTCACCACGGCGAAGGCGATCAGCAGGCCCATCCACATCGAGGGCAGCCGGCGGTCCAGCACGTGATGTCCGCCCGCCGCCATCTCCACGATGATCAGCACCACGTAGACGCCCGCCACGATGGCCAGCGTGGTCCGCAGCCACGACCACCAGAACGGGAACACTTCGGGCCCGATCAGGTGCTGCACCTTGCGATAGCGCCCGGCGACCACCAGCGGGTGGCCGAAGTCCACGAGCAGGACTTCCAGCTCCAGCGAAGTCAGCGGGCGGCCGAGCCGCGCCTCCTGGTCCTCGATGCGGGACAGCAGCACGTCGCGCAGCTCGGCCTTGATGTCCGCGGCCTGGGCCGTCGGCAGCGCCCGCTCAATGGCCGCCAGGTAGCGTTCGAGAAGAGCCATCACGCATCTCCTTCCAGGATTTCAGAGACCGAGGCGTTCAGGCCGCGCCACTCTTCGGTGAGGCGGGCCAGCACCGAACGGCCTGCGGGCGACAGGCGGTAGAAGCGCTTGTTGCGCTTCTCCTCCTCGCGCCATTCGCTGGTCAGCAGCCCCTGGGTCTCCAGCCGGCGCAGCATCGGATAGAGCGCGCCTTCGTCGATCTCGACGCCCACATCCGCCAACGCCTTGCGCAGGGTGTAGCCGTAGTGCTCGCGGCGCAGACGCCCCAGCACCGCCAGGATCAGCGACCCCCTGCGCAGCTCTAGCCGGAGCGGCTCGAACATGTCGGCTTCAGTCATGCTGTGCGTCATATACTGTGCATCACACACTGTCTATCACATAGTAAGCAACCCGACCCAGACGGCCCCTCGCTTACGCCGTAAGCGGTGCTATGCTCAGCTCAAACGGGAGGGTCTCGATATGCGCAAGTTCACCCTGGCGGGCATGGTCGCCGTCGCCGCCATGATCGCCTTCGGAGCCCAGGCGGCCCCCGCCGCCAAGCCGGTCGACAAGTACGCCCAGAACGGCGACGTGAAGATCCACTACGTGGTCGAGGGCAAGGGCCCGCTGGTGGTGATGATCCACGGCTTCCCCGACTACTGGGCGACCTGGAAGCCGCTGATGGCCGAGCTCTCGGCCGCCGGCTACCGCACCGCCGCCCTCGACACCCGCGGCTACAACCTCTCCGACAAGCCGCAGGGCGAGGCCGCCTACGCCATGCCTAACCTGATCGGCGACGTGGCCGCCGTGATCGCCGCCGAGGGCCAGAAGAACGCCATCGTCGTCGGACACGACTGGGGCGCGGCGATCGCCTGGCAGGTAGTGCTGAACCGCCCGGACCTCGTGAACAAGCTGGTGATCATGGCCGTGCCGCACCCGGCCGGCATGGCCCGCGAGTTGGCCTCCAACAAGGACCAGCAGGCCAACAGCCAGTACGCCCGCAACTTCCAGAAGCCCGGCTCCGAGAAGATGCTGACCGCCGAGGGCCTGGCCGGCTGGGTGAAGGACCCGGCGGAAAAGGCCGGCTACGTCGAGGCCTTCAAACGCTCCGACGTCGCCGCGATGATGAACTACTACCGAGCCAACTATCCCAAGGGCGCAGGCGCCGACGCGCCAGCCCCGCCGCCGACCCCGCCGATCAACGTCCCGGTGCTGGTCATCCACGGCATGCAGGACAAAGCGCTGAACGCGGCCGGCCACTCCGGCACCTGGGACCACGTCACCGCCGACACCACGATCCTGATGATCCCCACCGCCGGCCACTTCGTGCAACACGACGCCCAGAACC
>JBOHKZ010000433.1:0-3375 GCA_050729355.1 Phenylobacterium sp.
GAACTGGAGCGGTCGGAGCTCAATGCCGTCGGCGTCTCGGCCCCTGCCCCCGCGAAGTTCTGCGGCATGACCTGCAGGGCTTCCGCGACCGTTTGGTAGCCAGATCGGTCGAGCTGGGCGCGGTCGATGACCAGCACCGGGGATGGGCTGTCCGTCACACCGCGGATGTGGGTGCCGGTCACCTCGACCTCGCTCAGCGTCGCGGGCGCCGCAGTCGCCGCTTCGTCGAGCCCAGCCGGCGTCGTTGTCGCCCCGGGCGGGCTATCGCCGGCAGCGGCGAAAGGGCGGTCGCCTGCCGTTTCCTGCGCCGCGTTTCCGTTCTGCGCCGCGGCGGGGCTCACCGGATTCGCCGCGCGGAGCACCACGATAGATGGGCCCGTCCGGCTCACGACGATGTCGTTGGCGCGGATCATCCGAGCGAGCGCCTGCTCTGCCGTCAGGTCACCGTCCACCGCGGGCGTCGTCCGGCCTGCGACCAGCCGCGGCGTATAGAGCAGTTGCTCATGGGTCTGGGACGCCAGGGTGATCAGGGCCGCGTCGAGCGGCCCCGCCGGGATGTGAATGGTGTGCTTGGTTTGCGCCTTCACGGCAGTCGCCGTGACCAGCGCGCCAAGGGTCAGCCCGGCCAATAAGGCGGCCCGGAATCCGGAACCCGATTTGTTTGTTGGCGTCATGCTTCCCCCGGGACGATCCCGCAGGGTCTTCCGACCGGACTGGTCGGATGTGCCGCCGCTACTTTGGTCGTCTAAAGGGAATGTCGCAGGCCGCCCCGGCACACCCTGGTCGCTCCATGAAATAATTATGCGCTCGGCGTCGATGGGCGGGGGCTGAGGCGGATCGAACTTCCCGGACCCGCGGCGGACTGAAGGTCGAACTCGAGCGAGACCGCTGAGATGAAAGCGTTTGTGTCGCCGGCGTCGAACACCCCGGAAATGGGTTGCTGCGCCAGTGAGGCGTCGCCGGCCAGTTCGATCTTTTGGACGGCGTACCGGTTCACCTCGGCGATGGCGTCCTGCAACGCCACGCCGCGGAAGGTCAGACGGCCAGATGTCCATCCGGACGTCTCATCGGCGTCGGTCGTGCGCGGGGCGGTCATCCCAGTCGATGTCACCGTGAGCTCTTGGTTCGGCGCGAGCACGGTGGCCTTTGGGCTTTCGGACCGCGCCACCTGCACGCGGCCCTCGAGCAGGGTCACCCGCACCGTCCCCTCGTCGCGGCGCACGTCGAACTTGGTCCCGACCGCACGAACGCGGGCGCCGTCCGCCTCAACGATGAAGGGGCGGGCGGCGTTGTGCGCGGCCTCAAAGAACGCTTCGCCGCGCGCCAGGACGACGCGGCGCTCGTCCCCGGTATATCGCACGATCACCCGGCTGTTGGTGTTGAGGCGGACGCGCGATCCGTCGTTCAGGACGATGAGCCTCTGCTCGCCAACCCGGGTTTCATAGGCTGGAGACCGCCCGACGAACCAGCTCGTCACCCCCGCCACCGCCAGCGCCGCCGCCAGCGTGGCGCCGATCGCAAAAGGTCCCACGCCGAGCAGGCCGGACCGGCGCAGGCGGGGGGCGACCGGTCTCCGGCGCAGCGCCTCTGCGGTCGCCGCCTGGATATCCGGATCGCGCGCCAGGCGCTTGTTGGCTTCCCAGGTGGCTTCAACTTCGGCGTAGGCCCTGGCGTTGGCCGCATTGCGTCGCCAAGCGTAGAATTCGCGGATGGCGTCCGTGGTCACGGACTTCTCGCTAAGCCGCATGAACCAGGCCGCGGCCTCGAGGTCCGTGGGGGTCGGATTAGCCGTTAGGTCGCTCATGGTGACCTCCGCTAGTCCCGCAGCAGGACTTTGCAGATCGCCAGCGCCTTGGTCATACGCTCCTCGACCGTCTTGACCGAGACCCCGCACCGCTCTGCGATCTCAGCATTAGTCAAAGGCGTGAAACTCCTCAAGAGAAACACCTCTCTGAGTTGTGGAGGAAGAGCCAGAACAATCTGCTTCTGGAGCAGGGCTTCGGCAGCCTCCGACGCGGTTGCGGCATCCGCGGTTGCCTGCCCCTCCCCGACCAGCTTCGGGCGAACGGCTTCACGGCGGAAGCGGTCACGAACCACCCGCGTGGCAAGGGTTGTGAGGAACCCACGCGGGTTGTGGACCTGGGAACGCGTCGCCGCGGCCCGGGCATAGACGTCCTGCGCGATGTCCTCCGCTTCCTGCGAGCCGAAACGGCGTCGAAGGAGCCTGAGCAGCCAGTTGCCGTGGCTGCGGTGAACGGCGTCGAGATCGAAGGGCTCTTCGTCTTCGGCAATACTGTACGGACGGCTATCAGGGCTGGACGTGAGCATTCTGGCTGGTCGCGGCAAGGTGGTTCCTCAGCCCGGCGAGCCAAGGGATATCGAGAAATACACACTGTCAGTGTGTAGAGCTAATCAGCAGTACCCGCAACTGTTACGGGGTGGGCAATGATGCTGATCTCGTCGCGCTTGGGCGCGTTATTCGACGATGTCGAAAGCAACTGGGATTCAGTCAAGAAAAATTGGCCGGAGATGCGGCGTTATCTCGAAATTACATCGGACAAATTGAACGCGGTGAGCGAGAGGCGAAGGTGAAAACCTTGATCGCCATAGTCAGGGCTTTGGAATCCCACCCCGTGATCTGGGAACAGATTGGAACGGCACTCCGCAATACTCAGGGTATGCCCGCAGACTGACCAACCGCCCAAATACACACTGTCAGTGTGTAGAGAGTTGTGGATCCGGTCGCGACGATGACCGGGTGGAAGTCGACTCAGACCTTTTGACCTTGGGACGGGGTATTCGCGTGCTTCGCGATGCGACTGGTCTGAGCCAAGAGGAACTCGCTGAGCGCGCCGGCCTTTCTCGAAACTATGTTGGCTTGCTCGAACGGGGGGAGCGAAACGCGAGTGCCACGGCGCTCATTGCGATCGCCCGGGCGTTGGGAGCGAGGCCAGGAGACCTATGGTCGGGCTTTGGGAAATGACGAGTCGCCGGTGTGACGGAGCGTGGGCTTGTGTGCTCATGGTGGTGGCCACGTGCCTCGCCTGCATCTCATTGCCGACCTATCTGCAGCCGCTTTGGACTTGATCTAGACCGGCCCGGTCGGCGCCGCAACGGTGGGCGGCTGGGTTTCTTCCCCGGGCCTTCGGCCCTTCCTCGCGAGGCAAGAAACCCGCCTTCGCCGTCCTCCGCTGGGCTTCGGGACTTGCGTCTGCGTCGCCGCCTGTCGGGGCCGATCTCCCCGATCGTCATCGCGGCCGCGGTAGGCGCGGCCCGAGCGAAACAGGAGACTTCATCATGGCCACCATCGGATCCTTCACCAAGCTGGTCGACGGCACGTTCATCGGCGCCATCAACACCCTCGCCCTCAACATC
>JBOHKZ010000434.1:0-7720 GCA_050729355.1 Phenylobacterium sp.
GAGTATGCCGGTCTCGCCGGTGCGGGCCGGCGCCGAGGTGATCACCGCGGGCTTGCCCAGCCGCCGCGCCGCGGCGACGGCGCCGGGCAGGTCCTCGATCGGGGCGCCGGCCAGGTGACCCAGCTCCCAGAGATTGGGCGTCAGCCAGTCGGCGAGCGGGACCAGGCGCGCGGCCACGGCCTCGGCCACGTCGGGCCTGACATAGAGCCCGCCCGGCGCGTCGCCGAGGATCGGGTCGACCACCATCACCGGCGGGCGCTCCGAGGCCTCGCGGACCCGGCCGAGCACGCCCGCGGCGATCTCCACCTGTTCGGGCAGCGAGAAATGGCCGGTGATCACCAGGTCGACCATGCCGAAGATAGCGTCGGCCTCGATGTCGGCCAGCATGCGGGCGAAGACGTCGGGGGCCGTCACCTGGCCCTGCGAGCCGCGCGCGGGGCTGCGGCCGAACATGACAGTGGGGGCCAGCACGGGATCGATGCCGTGGGCGGCCAGCACGTACTGTTGCGCGGCGCCGCCGATCCGGCTGGCCGCGACAAAGGACGAGAGAATCAGCGCCAGCGCCATGCGCGGACCCTAGCTGACTCGAATCCCGGCGTCGTCATCGCCCAGTTTGGGTCGGCGACGACGACGCACGTTGGCTTAGCCTAGTAGCGGTAGTGGTCCGGCTTGAACGGGCCCTGCGGGGTCACGCCGATGTAGTCGGCCTGGTCCTTGGAGAGCTTGGTCAGCTTCGCGCCGAGCTTTTCGAGGTGGAGCATGGCCACCTTCTCGTCGAGGTGCTTGGGCAGGACGTGGACGCCGACGGCGTACTTGTCGCCGTTCTGCCAGAGTTCGATCTGGGCCAGCGTCTGGTTGGTGAACGAGGCGCTCATCACGAAGCTCGGGTGGCCGGTGGCGTTGCCCAGGTTCACCAAGCGGCCTTCCGACAGCACGATGATCTTCTTGCCGTCCGGGACTTCCACGTGGTGGACCTGCGGCTTGATTTCGTCCCACTTGAAGTTCTTCAGGCCGGCGACCTGAATTTCCGAATCGAAGTGGCCGATGTTGCAGACGATGGCGTTGTTCTTCATCGCGCGCATGTGGTCGACGGTGAGCACGTCCTTGTTGCCCGTGGCGGTGACGAAGATGTCGGCCTTGCCGGCGACGTCTTCCACGGTCTGGACCTCATAACCCTCCATCGCCGCCTGCAGGGCGCAGATCGGGTCGACTTCGGTGACGATGACGCGGGCGCCGCCGTTGCGCAGCGAAGCCGCCGAGCCCTTGCCCACGTCGCCGTAGCCCAGGACCACCGCGACCTTGCCCGAGAGCATGACGTCGGTGCCGCGGCGGATGGCGTCGACCAGGCTCTCGCGGCAGCCGTAGAGGTTGTCGAACTTCGACTTGGTGACGCTGTCGTTGACGTTGATGGCGGCGAACGGCAGCTCCCCGCGTTCATGCATCTGGTAGAGGCGGTGCACGCCCGTGGTGGTCTCTTCCGACACGCCCTTGATGGCGTCGCGGATCGCCGAATAGAAGCCGGGCTTCTCCTTCAGGTAGCGCTTCATCACCGCGTAGAGGGCTTCTTCTTCCTCGTTCTGCGGGTCGTTCAGGACGCTCGGGTCCTTCTCGGCCTTGGGGCCCAGCACGCAGAGCAGGGTGGCGTCGCCGCCGTCGTCGAGGATCATGTTCGGGTAGCCGCCGTCGGACCACTCGAAGATCTTGTGGGCGTATTCCCAGTACTCCACGAGGTTCTCGCCCTTGATGGCGAAGACCGGGGTGCCCTTGGCGGCGATCGCCGCGGCGGCGTGGTCCTGGGTCGAGAAGATGTTGCACGAGGCCCAGCGCACGTCGGCGCCCAGCGCCTGCAGGGTCTCGATCAGCACGGCGGTCTGGATGGTCATGTGCAGCGAGCCGGCGATCCGCGCGCCCTTCAGCGGCTGCGACTTGCCGAACTCGGCGCGCGTGGCCATCAGGCCCGGCATTTCGGTCTCGGCGATGTCGATTTCCTTGCGGCCGAAATCGGCGAGCGAGATGTCCTTCACGACGTAGTCGGTCATTTTGTCCTCGAACGGGTAGGTTGGGGCGCGCCGGCGAGATAGGCGGCAAATTTCAGGGGCGCTCTATAGCGGCGCACCGGCACCCTGGCAAGAAAACATATAAAGAATTCTTTATGCGACTGTCAGGCGTAGGGCGGATCGAAGTCCGCAAGCCGCTTGAAGGCCTTCTCCGCCTTGGCGATCAGGTGAGGCTTGGCGGCCATTCGCAGGCCGACGAGTTCGCCCGCGGCGAAGGCGGCGTCGGGCTCCAGCTTGAGGGAGGCGACCAGCGCGCCGGCCACCGCCAGGTCGTTGAGGTCGCCCAAGGTCGTCTGCAAATCCTTCGCCCGCTCGATGAACCGCTCAGCGGACTTTCGCCGATAGAGACTCGCGAAGGCCTCGGCGGCGTAGCGCAGCTTCTTGGCCTCGATGCGCAGCCGATGACGCGCGGCGTCGTCGGCGGCGCCCAGATGCTTGCCCTGCTTGTGGACCTTGCGGAACCGCGCCTCCAGCGCCTCGGCGGCGAACGTCCAGGCCGGGGTCGGAGAAGCCGCCAGCCAGGATCCCGTCTCCACCCAGGCGGCGACATCGATCATCAAGGCCCGGAACCGCGTGCTCGACGCCACCTTGGCGGCCTTGGACCACCGCCGTCGCCGAGCCGCCTCCAGCGCCAAGGTCAGGGCGTCGAGGCCGGCCGGCGGCGTCGCCAGCGTCTTGGCCTGGTCGGCGACTCCGGCGGCGAAGACGTCCAGGTCGCGGGCTTCATCCAGGCTGCCCGCCAGCCACTTCAGGTCGCCCTTCACCGGCGAGAAGCCGCCGTCGTCCACCAGCGGCCTGAAGGTCGAGAGCGCGCTCCGCAGCCGCCGCGCGGCGACGCGCAGCTGGTGGACCGGCTCCGGCCCCGGCTCGTCGCGCAGGGTCGTCGCATTGGCCGAGATCTGGGCCAGCGCGTTGCGGGCCACGGACTGGAAGGCCTCGGCGGCGGTGGTCCGGGAGGTGAGCGCGATCTCCTCCCCGCGGCGGGCCTGCAGAGTCGCGCCGGCCACCAGGGCCTGGCCGCGGGACGCCTTGCCGTCGAACGACAGGTAGAGCGGCGCCACCTTGGAAAGTTCGCGGCCAAGCGCGAAGAGCGCCTCCGGCGGACCGGACTTCAGCTCCAGCTCGACTTCGCAGATCGGCGAGCGCCCCGTCCCGTCCGTCACTTCGCCCTGATCGAGCGCCAGCTCGATCTCCGCGCCGCGATAGTGGAACGTCCGCTGCCGGCGAGTGACGTGCACGTTGAAGGCCGGGTCCAGCCGGCCGCCTTCCGGCAGCAGCGTCTTCAGCGGCCCGAACTCAGGATCCGGTTCCTCTCCGGCGATCGGCGCCTCGTGCTCCTCGCGCGACAGGCCCTCGCCGCGCTTCACCGTCTGCACCCGCATGCCCTTGCTTTCGCGCACCCGCAGCGACACGCCGGCCCTCTGCAGGGCCAGGTCGGGGGTGTCGAAATAGACGCTGATCAGTTCACGGCTCTCGTCGTCGCCGGCCGGCGCCGCGGCGAGGACGGCGGCCAGGTCAGCCGGCGTGCACAGGAATTTCAGCTCGACTTCGCGGTCTGCGGTCACGTGCCGTCTCCGTCCCTCGACGACTATAGCATCTGGTGCGCCGTCAGGCTCCCCGCCACAGCTGGCCATGTTGTGTTGCGTGAGGCGCCGACGCGGTTTCTAACGTCCGCCCCGACCTGCGCACCGGAGCCGGCAGATGAACGCCCCCGTCCAATCGTTTCATGACCGCGCCCAGCCTCGCCACGATTGGACGCTGGAAGAGATCGAGGCCTTGTTCGAACTGCCGTTCACGGAACTGACGTTCCGGGCCGCGGAGGTCCATCGCGTCTGGTTCGATCCCAGCGAGCTGCAGATCTCACAGCTACTGTCGGTGAAGACAGGCGGCTGTCCCGAGAACTGCGGCTATTGCAGCCAGTCGCAGCACTTCAAGACGGCGACCACGGCTTCCAAGCTGATGGACGCCGCCGACGTGATCGCGCAGGCCGCCGAGGCCAAGGCCGGCGGCGCCCAGCGGTTCTGCATGGGGGCGGCCTGGCGTGACCTGAAGGACCGCGACCTGCCGAAGGTGGCGGCGATGATTTCCGGCGTGAAGGCGCTCGGGCTGGAGACCTGCGCGACGCTGGGCATGCTGACCGCCGACCAGGCCAAGGCGCTGCGGACGGCCGGGCTCGACTTCTACAACCACAACCTCGACACCGGGCCGGACTACTACGACCAGGTGGTGACCACCCGGACCTACCAGGATCGGCTGGACACGCTGGAGGCCGTGCGCGCCTCGGGCATGAGCACCTGCTGCGGCGGCATCGTCGGCATGGGCGAGACCCGGCGCGACCGGGCGGGGCTGCTGCACCAGCTGGCCATCCTGCCCGAGCATCCGCAGAGCCTGCCGATCAACGACCTGATGCCCATTCCCGGCACGCCCTTGGGGGGCTCGACGCCGGTCGACGGTTTCGAGTTCGTGCGGATGATCGCCGTGGCCCGGCTGGTCTGCCCCAAGTCGGTGGTGCGCATCGCCGCCGGGCGCGAGCACATGTCGAGGGAGCTGCAGGCGCTGTGCTTCCTGGCCGGCGCCAACTCGATCTTCGTCGGCGGGCGGCTGCTCACCACCAACAATCCGGAAAAGACCGTCGACGAGGCCCTGCTGGCGGACCTGAAGATGCGGCCGATGGGAACGGCGGCCGCCGCCTGAGGCCGGGCCGTGAGCAACCGACCTGACTGGCTCGCCGAGGGGAGCCCGCACGTCTGGCGGCCCTATTGCCAGATGAAGACCGCCGACCCGCCGCTGGCCGTCGCCCGGACCGAGGGGGCGCGGCTGATCCTGGAGGACGGGCGTGAGCTGGTGGATGGGATCGCGTCCTGGTGGACCGCCTGCCACGGCTACAATCATCCGCATATCCGCGCCGCGGTGCAGGCCCAGTTGGAGACCGCGCCGCATGTGATGTTCGGCGGCCTGGCCCATGAACCCGCCTACCGCCTGGCCGCGCGCCTGGCCAAGGCGCTGCCTGGCGACCTCGATCATGTGTTCTTCGCCGAGTCCGGTTCGGTCTCGGTGGAGATCGCGATGAAGATGGCGATCCAGTACTGGATCAACCGCGGCGTCGGCGGGCGCACCCGGTTCGTCTCGTTCCTCGGCGGCTATCACGGCGACACCCTGGCGACGATGACGATCTGCGATCCCGACGAGGGCATGCACAGCCTGTTCGCCGGGGTCATGCCGGCCCAGCAGGTCATCGCTCTGCCTACGGACGACGCGTCGGAAGCGGCCCTCGACCGACTGCTGACCGAGCGCGGCGACGAGATCGCCGGCCTGATCGTCGAGCCCCGGGTCCAGGGGGCCGGCGGCATGCTGTTCCACGACGACTCCGTGCTGCGACGGCTTCGCCGGCTGGCCGACCTCCACGGAACGCTGCTGATCTTCGATGAGATCTTCGTGGGCTTCGGCCGCACCGGCGACCTCTTCGCCTGCGCAGGCGCGGGCGTCGTCCCGGATATCGTCACGCTCTCGAAGTCGCTGACCGGCGGAACCCTGCCGCTCTCGGCCGCGATCGCCAACGGCCGCGTGTTCAACGCCTTCTGGTCGGACGACCCGGGTGCGGCCCTGATGCACGGGCCGACCTACATGGGAAACCCGCTGGCCTGCGCCGCGGCCAACGCCTCGCTCGACCTCTTCGAAACGGGCGGCTGGCGCATCGACGTGCCCCGCATCGCCGAAGGTCTCGCGGCTGGCCTCGAGCCGTGCCGGATCGCGCCGGGCGTGGTCGATGTGCGCGTGCTGGGCGCGATCGGCGTCGTCGAGTTCGAAGGCGCCGTGCCGGTGCAGGCCTGGACCCGGCGCTTCGCCGAAGCCGGCGCCTGGATCCGCCCGATGGGCAAGGTGGTCTACCTCACCCCGGCGTTCGTGACTTCGGACCCGGAGATCGAGCTTCTGACCCGTGCGGTCCGCACGGTCGTGCGGGGCGAGGCCTGACGTCAGTGGACAGCCTCACCGCCTATTCGCAATCGAGGATCGACGGCCTTTCCGCGAAAGACCTGGCCCGGACCCTCACGCCGACCCGCCGGCTCGATGGCGTCTGGGTGGAGCGGGGCGGACGGCGGCTGATCTCGTTCTCCTGCAACGACTACCTGGGGCTGACGCACCATGCGGCGGTCAAGGCGGCCGCCATCGCCGCCATCGAGGCCTATGGCGCAGGCGCAGGCGCGTCCCGGCTGGTCACCGGGGACCATCCGTTGCTGGGTGAGCTGGAGGGGCGGCTTGCAGCGCTGAAGGGCGCGGAGGCCGGCTGCATCTTCGGGTCGGGCTACCTCGCCAACCTCGGCATCATTCCGACCTTCGTAGGCCCCGGCGACCTGGTGCTGGTCGACGAGCTGGCGCACGCCTGCATCTGGGCCGGGGCGAAGCTTTCGGGCGCAGAGGTTCTGGCGTTCCGTCACAACGACGTCGGCGACCTCGGCGGCAAGCTGGCGTCGGCGCAGGCCAGGCCTGGCCGCGCCCTGGTCGCCACCGATGGGGTTTTCTCCATGGACGGCGACGTCGCGCCGCTGGACGCGATCAGCAAGGTCGCCCAGGCCCACGACGCCTGGCTGCTGGTCGACGACGCCCACGGCCTCGGCGTGCTCGGCGGCGGGGCCGGGACGGCGCGCCTGTTCCCCGAAGCGCGGATCGACCTGCATGTGGGCACGCTGTCCAAGGCGATCGGCGGCTACGGCGCCTATGTCTGCGCGACCCGGCCGGCGATCGAGCTGATCAAGATGCGGGCGAGGACGCTGGTCTACACCACCGGCCTGCCGCCGGCCTCGGCCGGCGCAGCGCTCGCCGCCCTCGACGTCATCGCCGCGGAGCCGGAACGGGTCGCCGCGCCCTTGGCCAAGGCGCGACGGTTCACCGCCGCGCTCGGCCTGCCGCGAGCCCAGAGCGCCGTGGTCCCGATCGTCCTGGGCTCTGCCCGCACCGCGCTTGCGGCCGCGGCGGACCTGGAAGCGCAGGGCCTGCTGGTCGTGGCGATCCGGCCGCCGACCGTGCCCGACGGGACGGCGCGGCTGCGGCTCGCCTTCACGGCCGGCCATCCCGACGCCGCCGTGGACCGGCTGGCGGAGGCGGTGCGGCCGTGGCTCGCGCCATGAAGTCCCTGTTCGTCGCCGGCGCCCACACCGACATCGGCAAGACCTTCGTCGCCTGCGGCCTGATCCGCGCCGCCCGCGCGGCCGGGCTGAACGTCGAGGCGCTGAAGCCGGTGGCTAGCGGCTTCGATCCCGCCGACTGGGCCGGCAGCGATCCGGGCCGCCTGCTGCAGGCGCTCGGCCGTCCGCTCGATGACGACGAACTGCAGCGGATCACCCCCTGGCGGTTCGACGCCCCGCTCGCCCCGCCGATGGCCGCACGGCTGGAAGGCCGGAATCTGCCGCTTGGCCCCATCGTCGAGGTCTGTCGCAACAGGCTGTCCGGGAGCCGCGCCGACCTCTTCGTGATCGAGGGGGTCGGCGGGCTGATGTCGCCGCTGGCCGACGCCGCCACGGGGCTTGACCTCATGACCGCCCTGGAGCTGCCGGCGCTGCTGGTCGGCGGCGGCTATCTGGGCGCGATCAGCCACACCCTGACCGCGCTCGAGGTGCTGCGGGCGCGCGGCCAGAGCGTCGTCGCCGTCGTGCTCAGCCAGGACG
>JBOHKZ010000435.1:0-2353 GCA_050729355.1 Phenylobacterium sp.
GAAGAACCCAGGGACCTTGGAATCGAAGCCAACAACCGGGACACGGTCCGGGGTGAAGGTCCGCAGGCCCGCCCAGCTGCGGTTGACGCGTCGGACCTCGATGTCCAGAGCAGCCTGCACCCGGTCCACGCCGATGGCGATATCCATCTCGTCGGGCAGCGCATCGCAGGGTGCGGAGGGAGTCTCGTCCGCGGGGGAGAGCAAGAGCTTTCCCGCTTCCGGTTTGAAATAGAACTGCTCGTCGACATCGATGACCGCCGGCCAGCCGCGGACGTCGACGCCCTCCGGCGGGTCGACGAGCATCGCGGTCCGGCGAAGGGGCTGGAGGCCGAGCGGCCGGACGCCGCACTGCGCCGCAACCTCATCGGCCCAAGCCCCGGCCGCATTCACCAGCACCGGCGCCGTGATGGTCTCGCCGCGCAATCCGACACTCCACACCCCGCCGCCCCGCGACACCACCGGAGCGCCGGTATCGACCTTGAGCACCGCGCCCGCGGCGCGTGCGCCGCGAAGGAAGCCCTGGTGGAGCGCGTCCACGTCGATGTCCATGGCGATGCGATCGAACCCCGCGCTGGCCACATAGCTGGCCCGCAGCAGCGGAACCCGCGCGACGGCGGCCGCCTGATCCACCACCTCCAGGGCCCCGCCCGTCGCCTCGACCTCGGTGACCATCCGATCGAGCTGGCGGGCCTGGTCCGCACGGCCGATGAACAGACACCCCCTGGGGACCAGCAGGGGATGGTCGCAGAACCCCTCGGGCGGTGCATCGAAGAAGGCTTTGCTGGCGCGCGTCAGCGCGCGGATTTCCGGCCCACCGTAGCTCGGCAGGAACAAGGCGGCGGAACGGCCTGTGGCGTGAAGCCCCGGATGGGTCTCACGCTCCACCAGGCACACCCGGGCCGAACGGGACAGCTCGTACGCCATGGACGCGCCGGCGATGCCGGCGCCCAGGATGATAATGTCATACGTCATCCGCGCGACGCCGCCGCCCCGACCGGCCGCCGCCTCGTCGAACGTGCGCGAACGTGCGCTGACTCAAACCGGGCCGCGCCACTGCGCCTTCCCAAACCCTTCATCTCAATTGTCCTTGAAAATACGCTGTCAATTCGGGCCATCGCCGCCCCCGGGGGCTCGCGAAGCGCCCGCAGGTCGGCGGCTGAACGTCCGTCCGTGTAAAATTCCATCTCGCCCGCCACGCGCAGAGCCCCGGGCCGCCGGTCTGGATTCGAGGACGGCGACACCCCACAGGGAACATGAATTCTCCGATTGAGCAATATATCCCCGATCATACACTTGCCATTCCTAAATGCGCCCGAACTGACCCTTCTCGGCGAACGATGGTCTGGTTGGCGAATCTCGGACTGACGTAGGCGGCGCGACGGGTCTCCGCCGGCAAAGCCAGGAGCGATCAAACAGCGGTCTGTGCGGGCCATAGGCCCGCGGAGGCTTGCGGATTGGCTGCGTAAAAAGGTCGGCCGGGCGCGTTCACACCCGGCCGACAGTGGAAGCTACGACGGGGAGGATCGTCGCCGCTTAATCCAGGCGTCGCCTGGAATTCCTCGATGAGGCTCGCCGACTTGCGCTGCGCCCCCGCGTGGGCGCGATCTTGTGGGCGGCGAGCCCGTCATGATGTTCCTCTCAGTCGGCCGAAAGCCGATGAACCCACGCATGGAGGTCTGGCTGCGTTCCCCGCTGAATGCCGACGAGGTTGCGCCGAAGCTCTTGCGTGACCGGTCCCTCGGCGCCCGCGTTGATCTTGAAGGCGCCGAAGGGATGCCGAACTTCCCCGATCGCGGCGATCACGGCGGCCGTGCCGCATGCAAAGGCTTCGCGCAGCCGGCCGCTTGCGGCGTCAACCGCCCAGTCCGGAAAGGCGTAGGGCCGCTCCTGCACCGAGAGGCCCTGATCCCGCGCCAGGGCCATAACCGAGTCGCGGGTTATGCCCGGGAGGATCGTCCCGCCGAGCGGCGGCGTGGAGAGCACGCCGTCCTCGAAGAGGAAGAACACGTTCATGCCGCCCAGTTCCTCGACCCAGCAATGCTCACGCGCGTCGAGGAAGACGACCTGGTCGCAACCGTGCGCGCTCGCCTCGGCCTGGGCCATCAGGCTCGCGGCGTAGTTGCCGCCGCACTTCGCCGCCCCTGTGCCGCCGGGACCAGCGCGGCTGAACTCATCGGGCGCCCAGACCGTGATCGGCTTGGCGCCGCCTTTGAAGTAGGCGCCGACAGGACTGGCGATCACACAGAAGGTGTATTCCGTAGCTGGCCGAACCCCCAGGAACGCCTCGCTCGCGAACATGAACGGACGCAGGTAAAGGCTGCCTTCCCCATCGGGAATCCACGCGGAATCGATC
>JBOHKZ010000436.1:0-8559 GCA_050729355.1 Phenylobacterium sp.
CCTCCGGCCCTTCGGGCCACCTCCCCCATCGGGGGAGGAACTATGGCTTACGCGTTTGCGGCGGCCGGGATCTGCGGGGCGCGGGCCATGGCGATGGCGACCAGGCGGTCCCAGCCGACCAGCGACAGCAGGTGCGCGTAGATCTGGGCCAGCGCGCCGTTGTCGCGCAGCTCGATGATCTTGGCCTGCGGCAGGGCGTTCAGCTTGTCTTCCGAGACGCCGAAGTAGTCGGCGATCTTCTGGGGCTCGCCCTGGGTGCCGTCGGCGTTCATCGGGGTGAAGGTGGCGGTCTTCGACTCGAAGAGGTCGTTGTCCTTCAGGAGCTGGACGAAGCTCATCGTGCGCTGACGCTCGAGTTCGAAGTTGTTGCAGAACTCGATGCAGTTCTTCGTGTACTCGCTCGGCTCCTTGCCGTCGAAGAAGGGCATGTCGCCGCCTTCCACGATGAACTCGGCCTTGCGGTCGATGCAGAGCACCATCTGCTGGCCGGACTGGTCGTTCGCGAAGACGAACGGATAGCGGCGGACGTAGGCGGGGATGTAGATGCCCGGCTCGAAGAGGCCGTCGTCCTTCACGAACATGTTCTCGCCGGCGTTCAGGCCCATCACCGCGATCGGCAGCTTCTCGTCGCCCACGAAGATGATCGGGCCGGTCACCGCGGCCAGCGGGAATTCGCCGACGGTCAGCGGGATGGCGTGGCCCTGCTTGGCGAACGCGAAGGGGCCGTCCATGCGCTTGACGCCGAGTTTGCCGTGGGTGTCCGGCGAGAGCGGCTCGGGCTGCGAATAGAACAGGACGTTGCCGGTGATCTGGCCAAGGCCGGGCTGGGCGGTGGTGGTCATGTAGCGCCTTCAGAAATTCGAGGAGCGCGGCGGTCCGTAGCCGCTCCGCGCGCGAGGTTGCCGCTTCTAGCCGATAGAGGGGAGGCGGGCAAATGCGGCGCCTTGGCCGTTGGCCCGCAGCCTCGCCGCTTGCGCCCCCTGATCCGACGGGCTTCAATCCTCGCCATAGTCGAAAGGCCGACAGCCCAAGGATCGGCCGCCCATAGAACGGAGGAATTTTTCATGCCTATTTTCTATCCGGACATCCTGGACCAGAAGACCGCCGCCCGGACCTTCACCTACGGCGACAAGGACGTGATGCTCTACGCGCTCGGCGTCGGCATGAGCCACGACCCGATGGACGAGCGCGAGCTAGCCTTCACGTACGAAAAGAACCTCAAGGTCATCCCGACGGCGGCCACGGTGCTCGCCTCGGCGATGGGCCGGCCCGCGCGCGGCGCCGATCCGGGCGTTGAGCAGAAGCCCGGCCACCGGCCCAGCCAGATCAACTTCCTGATGGTGGTGCACGGCGAGCAGAAGGTCGAACTGCACAAGCCCCTGCCGACCTCGGGGACCTTCACCGCCCAGGGCCGCACCGTCGGCGCCTTCGACAAGGGCAAGGACAAGGGCGCGGTCATCGTCAACGAGACCGTCTGGACCGACGAGGCCGGCGAGAAGGTCGCCACCTTGACCGGCTCGACCTTCGCGCGCGGCGACGGCGGGTTCGGCGGCCCCTCGGAAGGCCAGCCCGAGCCGCACCAGATCCCCAGCCGCAAGGCGGACCTGTCGGTGGACATCTCGACCCGTGAAGACCAGGCCCTGCTCTACCGGCTGAACGGCGACCGCAACCCGCTGCACTCCGACCCCGACAGCGCCAAGCGCTCGGGCTTCCCGCGGCCGATCCTGCATGGCCTCTGCACCTACGGCATCACCTGCCGCGCCGTGCTGCAGGCGATCACCGGCTACGATCCGGACCAGATCCTCAGCCACCAGGCGCGGTTCTCCGCCCCGGTGTTCCCCGGCGACACCATCACCGTCGACCTCTGGAAGGACGGCAAGAACATTTCCTTCGAAGCCCGGGTTGCGGCGCGCAACGCCACTGTGATCAAGAACGGCCTCACAGTTCTTCGCTGACGAGACCGAGCGTTTGATCCGACACCTCCTGACCGCCGCGGCGGTCGCCGCCCTCTCCGCCTGCGCTGCGGCCTCCGGCCCGGCGCAGGCGCCCGTGGACGCCTCGATGGGCGCCGGTCCCGCCAAGGTCGCTGGCTACTTCAGCTCGGCGACCCTGGACGGCAAGACCATCCTGGGGCCGCCGCCCGCGCCGGACTCGGCCTACGGCAAGGCCGACCGTTCGGTGTTCGAGGAAACCCGCAAGCTTGAGGGCTCGGCCCGCTGGAAGACCGCCATTCAGGACAACGACCTGTGGGGCGGCGGCGCACTGAAGCGGTTCTCGTGCGCGATGGGCGTCGATATCAACGCCCAGCAGACCCCGGCCGCGTGGAAGATCCTGCACAAGATCGAACAGGACGTGCGCACCATCGGGACGCCCGCCAAGACCTTCTACGACCGCAAGCGCCCGCTGATCGGCAATGACGCGCCGATCTGCGTGCCGCGCGAGGACTGGATGAAGACCAACGCCTCCTACCCATCCGGCCACTCGATGACGGCCTGGTCTTGGGGGCTGATCCTCGCCGAGGCGGCGCCGGACAAGGCCACCGCGGTGCTGGCGCTGGCCAAGGATTCCGGCGACAGCCGCGTGGTCTGCGGCGTGCACTTCGTGTCCGACGTGGAGGCCGGGCGCACCCTGGGCTCGGCCATGGTCGCGCGCCTGCACAGCGAACCGGAATTCGAGGCCGACATGGCCCGCGCCAAGCGTGAGATGGCCGCTGCGAAGACCCCGCCGAGCGGCTGCGGCGGCTGACTGCATAGTCAAACATGGCTGTCATCCCGGACGACCGAAGAGTCGATCCGGGAACGAGAGCCAAGCGCACAGCAGAACCCCCTGGGTCCCGGCTCACCGCTACACGGTGCCCGGGATGACGGTCTATTTTCTTGAGAGCATGAGCGGCCCCTAGTCCGCCCGTTTCGCCACGAACACCACGTGGGGCCGCAGCGGATGATCCTCGGCCAGATTCGGATGCAGGAAGTCGCGCGCCGGATCACGGACCATGCCGATGCGGGTCATCACGGCCTGTGAGTTCAGGTTGTTGTAGGCGGTGAAGGCGATGATTTCGGGAACGTCGATGTGGGCGAAACCCCATGCCAGCGCGGCCTTGGCGCCCTCGGTGGCGAGACCCTGCCCCTGGACCTCGGGAGACAGCCGCCAGCCCATTTCGATGCAGGGGCCAGGCGGCGACGGCGCGAAGGGACGCAGACCGATCATGCCGATGAGCCGATCGTCCGAACGCCTCGCCGCGGCCCAGAAATCGTAGCCGCGCTCAGCGATGCCGGCGTTGATCCGGTCGACCGTCTGATCGCTCTCGGCCCGCGTGCGGACGCCGCCGAGCCAGTCGCCGACGCGTGGGTCGCCGTTGATCGCCGCGAACGCCGCGCGATCCTCATCGCGGAACGGACGCAGGATCAGGCGTTCGGTCTCGATCAAGTCGGCCGCCCGGTGGTCAGGGCGCCATAGAGGTCCGGCCGGCGGTCGCGGAAGAAGCCCCAGGCGGCGCGATGGGTGTGGAGGAAATCCAGGTCGAACTCCGCCAGCAGCGCGCCCTCGTCCTCGCGCCCGTAGGCTGCCACGAGGTCGCCGCGATGGTCGGTGATGAAGCTGGAGCCGTAGAATGCCTGGCCGCCGTTCGGATAGTCCGCCCACGGCTCAAAGCCGATGCGGTTGGCGCCGACCACCGGGATCACGTTGGAGACCGCGTGGCCCTGCATGGCGCGCCGCCACGGGGCGGCCGTGTCCAGCGTCGGGTCGTGCGGCTCAGAACCAATGGCGGTGGGATAGAGCAGCACCTCGGCGCCCATCAGCGTCATGGCCCGGGCGGCCTCCGGGTACCACTGGTCCCAGCAGATGCCCGTGCCGATGCGCCCGAACCGGGTGTCCCAGACCTTGAAGCCGGTGTCGCCGGGCCGGAAATAGTACTTCTCCATATAGCCCGGCCCGTCGGGGATATGGCTCTTGCGATAGACCCCCAGCGGCGAGCCGTCGGCGTCCACCATCACCAGGCTGTTGAAGTAGTGCGGCCCTTCCCGCTCGAAGATCGAGATCGGCAGCACCACGCCCAGCTCCGCCGCCAGCGGCGCGAGGGCGGTGACGCAGGGGTGCTCGCGCCAGGGGTGGGCTTCCTTGAACCAGCGTTCCTCCTGGGCCACGCAGAAGTACGGCCCCTGGAATAGCTCCGAGGGCAGGATGACCTGCGCGCCCCGGCCCGCCGCCTCGCGGATGAAGCCGGCGGTCTTGGCGATATTGGCCTCGAGGTCCGTGCCGTAGGCGGTCTGGATCGCCGCCACGGTCAGCTTGCGGGTCATCAGGCGGGCTCCTGCTGGCTGATGCAGTGGAACGATCCGCCGCCGGTGAGGATCGCCTTCGACTTCAGGCCGATGACCGTACGGCCCGGGAACAGGTGCTCCAGCGCCTGGACGGCGAAAGCGCCCGCCTTGGGCTCATAGATGGGCACGATCACCGCGGTGTTGGCGATCAGGAAGTTCATGTGCGAGGCCGGCACGCAGTCGCCCTCGGGACCGTCGATCCAGCCCGGCGATGGGATCCGCATGACCTGGATCTTGCGCCCGGCGGCGTCGGTCATCCCGTGCAGCAGGTGCGCCGCGTCGTCATAGGCCTTGGCGTTGGGGTCGCCCTTGCCCCAGGCCACCGGCACGGCGACGACGCCCGGCGCCACGAAGCGGGCGAGGTTGTCCACGTGGCCGTCGGTGTGGTCGTTCATCAGGCCGTCGCCCAGCCACAGCACCTTCTTCGCCCCCAGCGCCTGCGCCAGGGCGGCCTCGGCGGCCTCCCGCGTCCAGCCGGGGTTGCGGTTGGGATTGAGCAGGCACTGCCCGGTGGTCAGCACCGTGCCCTCGCCGTCATGATCGACCGCGCCACCTTCCAGGATGAAGTCGTTGCGCGCCAGGCCGACGCCGGCCGCCGCCGCGATCTGCTCGGCCACGGTGTCGTCGAAGGGCAGGTCGTACTTGCCGCCCCAGCCGTTGAACCGGAAGCCCTGGGTCCGGCCATCAGAGGTGAAGATCGGCCCGGTGTCGCGCAGCCAGATGTCGCCGAACGCGCCGGGGACGATCTCGATCCCCGCCACGTCGCCCAGCAGCAGCCCTGCATCGGCCTCGCCCTGCGGCGAGCCGGTCAGCAGGCGCACGCGTTCGCCGCCGGGGCCCGCCAGGGCGCGGGCCAGGGCCGCGACCTCGGCCTGGGCGGCCGGCAGGTCGTCCTCCCACAGCTCCGCATGGCTGGGGAAACCCAGCCACATGGCCCGGTGGGGCGCCCACTCGGCGGGAACGGTGAAGCTCATCCAACCCTCATGACATCCAGAGCCGCGCGCAAATGGGTCCCGCAGCGGCGCCCGTCAAGCACACATACGAAAAAGGGCGGCCCGCGAAGGCCGCCCTCTCCGTAGATGATCTTCGCGTCAGGTCTAGAAGTCGACGTGCAGCGAGAACTGGTAGGTCCGCGGCGAACCCAGCGCGTAGGTCGGCTGGTTGGCCGACGAGCCGGGCACCGCGATCGAGTTCGTCTGCGACGAGATCGAGCCGAAGTACTTCTTGTCGGTGAGGTTCTTCACGTTGGCCTGCAGGTAGACCCGGTCGCCGCCCCAGTAGGGCAGCTTCACGCGCACGTCCGCATCCCAGGTCGTGTAGGCCTTGGCGTACTGGTCGTTCACGTCCGTGGAGTAGCGCTTGCCGACGTACTTCATCTGCACGCCGCCGCTGACCAGCTCGGTCACGTCCCACTGGACGCGGTTGAAGGACGTCCACGTCGGCGTTTCGACGATCTTCTTGCCCTTGATCGGCAGGAAGAGGCCGCCGCTGAGCGGGCTGTCGCTCTGCACTTCGCTGTCGTTGTACGAAAGGCTGCCCGTGTAGCTGAGCTTCTCGACCGGCTGCCACACGAGGAGGCCGTCGAAGCCCTTGATGTCCACGTCGCCGATGTTGCGGTCGGTGAACGTGCCCAGCAGCTGGTCGAAGGACGAGGCGATGCGGTTCTTGAACTTCGCGTCGTAGACCGAAAGCGTGACTTGCACGTTCGACCCATAGAAGCGGTAGCCGGCTTCGAAGGTGTCGGCCGTTTCAGGTTCCACGCCGGGGTTCTGCAGCGAGCCGTCCGGAGCGCGCGTCACGGTGTAGAGGTTGTCCGTCCGCGGAACACCGAAGCCCTTGGCGTAGCTGGCGTAGACGCTGTGCTGGTCGGTGATCTTGTAGCTGACCCCCACGTTCGGCAGCAGCTTGTCGTACTTCACGGTCTTGGAATACGGCCGGATGTACTGGGTCGTGCCCTGGCCCTTGATGAACACGTTGCCGTTCGTCAGGGTCGTCGTTCCCACCGTCAGCAGCGTCGGCTGGGTGGTGCAGAGCACGTTCGACGAGCCGTTCTGCGAGAAGCAGAACTGGTTCAGGTCGCGCTTGAAGAACGGCGCGCGAATGCCGGCGCGGACCTCCAGCTTGTCGTCCACGAAACGGCCGAGGTACTCGGCGGCGAACATGTTGAGCTGGGCGATCGAGAACCGGTCGCGGCCGCGCAGGAACGGACCGTCGTTGGTGGCGACCGTCGGGCCGTGGCCGTCCTTGCCGGCGAACACGCTGAGCGGGTTCAGTTCGGCGTCGTAGGGCGACCATTCCGCCGTCTGGCGGTGACGGGCGTAGTCCAGCGAGTAGGCCAGGCGGACGTGGTTGGTCTCGTTGATGTCCCAGATCAGCGACGAGTTGAGACCGTAGCGCCGGGTGTTGGTGTTGTTCGGCGTATAGAAGGCCACGGTGTCGAGGCTGTCGCCGTCGCCGTTGAGGTCACGGCCCGGGCCGCCGGCGGTCCCGGCGAGCGCGACGTTCGTGGTGGCGTTGGTGACGATGCCCGTGCCGCGGACGCGGCCGTCGGTTTCGGAGATCGTCGAGAAGCCGCCGCCGTTCGCCAGCACGTACTGGAAGCTGGGGTCGAAGGTGAAGATCAGGTTGTCCAGCAGGTGGTACTTGAACTGACCGCGGACGTTGGCCGTGTTCGACGGGTTGATCCGGGTGTTGAAGTAGCTGGAGCAGGTCGTGTTGGTGACGATGTTGCCCAGCGAATTGACGATCGTCGACTGGGTCGCTTCGTTCTGCGCCGTGCCGCCGACCGGGGTCGGACGGGTGCAGTCAAAATCGTTGTCGAACTTGTAGCCCTGGGCGTTGTACTGCGCGAGGGTCGGGTTGAAGTACGAGTTGTTGCGGTTCTTGTTGTAGTGGAACGCAAGGCTCGCGAAGTCGCCGTTGTCGCGGATCGGCTGATAGACGCGGGCGTTGAACTGGGTCTTCTTCAGTTCGCCGACGCCGCGGAACTTGTCGTATTCCGTGTAGGACCCGGCGACGAACATGCGGGTGCCCCAGGGGCCGACCTCGCCCGAGTCGAACTCGCCGTAGCCGCGGTAATAGTTCAGGGAGCCGGCCGCCAGGTTGACGTGGCCGCCCATTTCCCGATCCGGAACCTTGGTGCGGTAGTTGATCGCGCCGCCGGTCGCCGACGCCGTCGGGCTGTCGACGTCGGTCGTGCCTTGCGAGACTTCGGTGGAGGCGATGACTTCCGAGTCGCCGAGCTGGTTGCTGAAGCAGGCGTAGTTGCCGCTGTCGTTCAGCTGGATGCCGTCCCACTGGAAGGAGATGCGGTTACAGTCGTAGCTGCGAACGCGCAGGTTGCCGCCGGAGTTTCCGTAGGCGTCGTTGTTGGTGAAGTTGTAGCCCGGAACCACGTTCAGGCTCTCGGTGACCGCCTGGCCCGGCATCTGCCGCGCGATGTATTCCTGGTCGATGGTCGTCTTGGTCTTCGGCGCGGTCTGCTCGATGATGCCTTCCATCGAACGCGGACCGTTCGCACCGGTGACGACCAGTTCTTCAACCGTGGCCGAACCCGTGGATTGCGCCAGTGCGCCGGTGGCCAGAAGCAAACCGGTCGCAAGCGCGGTCGACGCGCAAAGGGCGCGGTTTAGACGTTGATACATTTAATCCCCTCATCGATTAGACAGCCCAAGACCGTCGCCCCCGACGGCCTCGCCCGTGTCTTATTATCGCCCCTATAGCGCTAAATTTGGCGCGGTGGGTGACGCTTTTGTTACGCTTGACCCCAGCCGCGTCATCAAGCCGCAAAACCCGGCAACTGTGTCTTTGAGGCGGCGCCCTGGCAGCCTAGGGTCCCCCGCCACGGCCGGGAGAGTGGGATGACGCAAGCTGCGCCGTCAAGTTCGGATACCGCGGATTTCCGCGGCGCGATCCTGCTGATCTGCGGGCTAACGCTTGCGCGCCTGGTGGCGTTGTTCAGCACACCCCTGGAGCTCTATCCGGACGAGGCGCAGTACTGGCTTTGGTCCCGCAGCCTGGACTTCGGCTACTATTCCAAGCCGCCGGTCATCGCCTGGGCGATCTGGGCGACGACGAAGCTGGGCGGCGACGCCGAGCCCTGGGTGCGGCTCTCGGCGCTGGAAGCAACTGCTCGCGCGCGAAGGCGGCCTGACGGTCACGCTGGGCGATGGCGCAAACGACCTGCCGATGTTCGCGGCCGCCGACGTGTCGATCGCCTATCGCGCGAAGCCGGTGG
>JBOHKZ010000437.1:0-2066 GCA_050729355.1 Phenylobacterium sp.
GGGCAGCATGGCGCCCGGCTCAAGCTGGGCCAGATTGTAGAGGTCGTTCAGGTGCGGCTTCAGCACCCAGTAGGCGAGCGCGGCGGTCAGCAGCACCTTCACCAGCGACTTGAGGAATTGCATCAGCCCGTCGAGGCCGAAAATCCGTTTGAAGCCTGCGGCGGGCGAGACCTTCTTGAAGTCGAAGGCGAGCTTCTCCGGCGTGAACATCAGGCCGGTCTGGACCAGGTTGCCGGCGACGCCCGCGGCGGCCGCGGCCAGCACGACGGCGAGGAGCAGCGGGGCTGCGGCCAGCATGGCGTGGCGGGCGATGTCGATCCCGCCGCCGCCGGTGAACGACATGGCGTCGGGCGAGGCCAGGAACGGCACGAGGGCCTGGACCATGTTGCGCGACATCCAGCCGCCGGTCAGGGCGACGACTGTCGCGGCGGCGGCGAGCGAGGCCAGGGCGGAGAGGTCCGGCGTCTTGACGACGTCGCCCTTCTTCCGCGCCTCCTCGAGTTTGCGCGGTGTCGGCTCTTCTGTTTTCGAGGCGGCTTCGTTCTCTTCGGCCATGGCTTACCCGAAGATCCTGAGCAGCTCATGGTAGCGGTCGACCCAGACCATGCCGATGACGCCCAGGCTGAGCGCGAAGATCGAGAGGCCCAGCAGCACCATCAGGGGCGTGGCCACGAAGAAGATCTGGAACTGCGGCATCACCCGGCCCACCAGGCCGGTGGCGATGTTGAACACAAGAGAGAAGACGATCACCGGCGCCGCGAGCTGGATCCCCAGGGCGAACGACTTGCCCACCGTCTGCACCGCGAGCTGCCCGGCGTCGGCCACCTGCACCGCCCGGGTGAACGGGAAGAGCGTGTAGGACTTCACGATGGCGCTCAGGAACAGGTGGTGCAGGTCGGTGGTCATGATCAGCACGATGCCCAACAGCCCCATGAAGGTGGCGAGCGTGGCGGTCGGTTGGCCGAGGCTGGGGTTGGTGGTCTGGGCGAAGGAGAGCGTGGTCTGGATGGAGACTACCTCGCCGGCCGTCGCCAGGGAGGTCATGAAGAGCCGCAGGATCGCGCCGATCATCAGGCCGATCAGCGTCTCCTTGATCACCGCGCCCGCGATGCCGCTGACCGCGGCCGGGATTGGCGGCACGCCGGCGCCCACCACCGGGAACAGCATCAGCGCCATCGAAAGCGCCAGCGCCAGCCGGATGCGCGGCGGGATGAAACCCTCGCCGATGCCGGGGATCAGCATGATGATCGCCGCCAGCCGGGAGAAGATCAGCCCGGCGGCGAACACCTGCTGTGCTGTCGCGTAGGATTCCATGGGGCGCGCGCCGGGCCCCGCTACATGCCTGCGATGCGCGCCGCGATCTGGCGCATGAAGCCGCTCATCAGCGCGCCCATCAGGGGCAGGAAGATCAGCAGGGAGACGAAGATCGCCACGATCTTCGGCGCATAGACCAGGGTGGCTTCCTGGATCTGGGTCAGGGCCTGCAGGAGACCGATGCCGACGCCGACGATCAGGCCGACGATCAGGCAGGGCGCACAGAGTTGGATCGTCAGCCAGATGGCGTCGCGCCCGACGTCCAGAACCTCGGCGCCGCTCATGTGGACCTCTTGGAAAGCTTGACGAATTCGCGCACCCGCGAACTGCGCCACCTTTGGTCTGGCATGGTTAACGAAGGGCTACCCGGCGGCAGTTTTTGCCTATCTCGCGGGGATTTTGGCTTCCATCGCCCGCGCCGCCTCGGCGGGGCTTAGCTTCCCTGCGTCGCGGTCGACGCTGTAGTTGGCCGCCTGCATGGCCTCGACCGGAATCGCGCCGATCAACGGCCTGAGCGCCGTAATCAGCCGCCGGTCGCCGGCCCGCTTCGGCGAGACCAGCACAACCGCGTCATAGGGTGGGATGGCGCCCTTGGGATCGGCCAGGATAACCAGCTTGTCCGCCGCGATCCGGCCATCGGAAGAGAAGGCGGAAATCACGTCGGCCTCTCCGCCCGAGAGCGCCCGGTACATGAAGGTCGGCTGGTAGGACCGCTTGGTCTTGAAGCCCAGGCCGTAGGCCGCATCGACCGC
>JBOHKZ010000438.1:0-4445 GCA_050729355.1 Phenylobacterium sp.
CTGCTCTACACCGGCGGCACCACCGGCATGCCCAAGGGCGTGATGTGGCGCCAGGACGACCTCTTCAACGTGGTGGGCGCCGGCGGCAACGTGTTGCGGGGGCTGGCGCCCATAGAGTCCATCGAGGAAGCCGCCAGTCGCCTGTCGAACCCGGCGCACTTCCGTCCGATCACGTTGGTGGCCTGCCCGCAGATGCACGGCACCGGCCAATTCTCGTCGTTCATTTCCATGAACCAGGGCGGCACCGTCGCCACCCTGCCCTCGCGCAAGTTCAACGCCATCGAGCTGTGGAACGAGGCCGAGCGGCTGCAGGCGGACGGCATCGTCCTCGTGGGCCTGGCCTTCTCGACGCCGATGCTGGAGGCGCTGGACGCCAACCCCGGCCGCTGGGACCTCTCGAAGGTGCTGTCGATGAGTTCGTCCGGCTCGATGTGGAGCCAGGAGAACAAGCGCGGCCTGCTCAGCCACTGCACCAACGCCATGATCTTCGACAGCTTCGGGTCCTCGGAGGCCGTCGGGCTTGGCGCCTCGGCCTCGGCGCCGGGCGCGGAAGTGCAGACCGCGGCCTTCGTCATCGGCCCGAATTGCGCGGTCTTCACCGAGGACGGCCGGCGTGTCGAGCCGGGCTCCGGCGAGCGCGGGCTGGTGGCGGTGACCGGCTTCCTGCCGGTGGGCTACTACAAGGACGCCGAGAAGACCGCCAAGACCTTCAAGACGATGGAGGGCGGCCGCTGGAGCGTGCCCGGCGACTGGGCCGAGGTGAACGTCGACGGGACCCTGAAGCTGCTGGGCCGCGGCTCAGTGTGCATCAACACCGGCGGCGAGAAGGTCTTCCCCGAAGAGGTGGAAGAGGCGCTGAAGACTCATCCCATCGTGCGTGACGCGGTTGTGGTGGGGCTGCCCGACGCCCGGTTCGGCGAGCGGATCTGCGCCGTCGTTGAAACCGACGGCTCATCGCAACCGACGCTGGCCGAGCTCTCCGAACACGTCCGCCAGACCCTGGCCGGCTACAAGGCGCCGCGCGACCTGGTGCTGGTGGACTCGATCGGCCGGGCCCCGAACGGCAAGGTCGACTACAAGGCGGTCAAGGATCGGGCTGTCGCCGCGCTGGGCGTCACCGCCTGATCAGGCTTAGACGTTCTTGAGGCTGCGGACGAATTCGACCAGGGCGGCCCGGGGCGCGCCGCGCGGCAACCTGGAATAGGCGCGCAGAAGTTCGAGAGCGCCCGGCTCGGAAAGCAGGCCCGCGACCTCGTCGATGGCGCCGGCGGCCGGATTGACCTCGCCGAACATCTCGGAGACGGGTGAATTCAGCGTGCCCGCGATGCGCGACAGCATCGAGGCGCTGACGCGGTTGGCCCCGCGCTCGTACTTCTGGATCTGCTGGAAGGTCACGCCCGCGGCTTCCGCCAGCGATTGCTGCGACATCCCGCGAACTTTGCGGAGCAAGCGGATGCGGGCGCCCACAGCAATATCCACGGGATCAGCGAGCATTTCAGACTTACGGGCCATGATCTCCTTCCTACGCCTACAGCACTAACCGGCGCGACGCGCCTGGCCATCGGATGGCGGAAGCCAGTCCGACATGGCGTCACCCTGATCGGTGATCACGTAGCACGCCTCCGCGATGGTGATCCCCACCGCACGCCGAAGCTGGCCTATCGCCGGCGACTCACGTTCAAGCGCGATCAATTCTTCCTCGTACGACGTCAAGATTTCTACGAGATTTCGGGCCAAATCCCTGGTCCGATCTACGGTCATCTGGGTCATGTCTCGCCCCCCGGCCTTAGCTGACAAGGCATTTCGCATTGTTCAAGCGAATGCAAGCCGGAGGCGAACATTCGTACACTACAACATTGCGTGCGAGTCGGCCTGTATGGACAAGCTCAGCCGACGGATCAGGCCCGGCGAGCCGCCGCCGGGCCGCGAAGTCCGACGCCATAGGCGGGTTTTCGCTCCCAACGCATCGCATCGGCGACGATTTCCTCGAGAGACGAGTGGGTCGGCGTCCAGCCTAGCAAGGCCTTGGCGCGGTCGGGGCTGGCCACCAGGCTGGGAGGGTCTCCCGCGCGCCGCGGGCCGACCGAATGGGGCACGCTCAGCCCGGCCGCGTGGCCCACCGCCGCCAGCACCTGCATCACCGAGCGGCCCTCGCCTGTCCCGACGTTGACTGCCTCGAACGCGCCCTCGGCAAGCTCGACCTCCAGCGCCGCCACGTGGGCGGCGGCGAGGTCAGTGACGTGGACGTAGTCGCGCAGGCAGGTGCCGTCCGGCGTGTCGAAATCCTGGCCGAACACCGTCAGCGCCGGCCCATCGCCCAGCGCCGCGGCGATCGCCAGCGGGATGAGGTGGGTTTCCGGGTCGTGCGCCTCTCCGATCAGGCCGCTGGGATCGGCGCCCGCGGCGTTGAAGTAGCGAAGGGCCACGGCGCGAAGGCCGTAGGCGCGGCACTGGGCGGCGATCATCCACTCGGCGGCGAGCTTGGTGTCGCCGTAGGGGCTGACCGGGGCCTTGGCGTCGCCTTCGACGATCGCCGCCTGCGAGCCGCGATCGCTTTGGCCATAGACCGCCGCCGAGGACGAGAACACCAGCCGCCCGACGCCGCATTCCCGCATGACGGACAGCAGGGTGACCGTGCCGGCGACGTTGACGTCCCAGAAGAGGTCCGGCCGCTTAGTGGAGCGACCGACTTCGATCAGGCCTGCGAAATGGATAACCGCCTTCACGTCGTGGGCGGTGATCGCCTCATGCAGCGCCGCGGCGTCAGCAATGTCGCCGTGCACGAAGGGGCCCCATTGAACGGCCTCGCGAAAGCCGGACTGGAGATTGTCGAACACGACGGGCGTGAGGCCCCGTTCATGCAGGGCCTTGGCGGTGTGCGCGCCGATATAGCCGGCTCCGCCGGTCACCAGCACGGCCGGCTTCGAGTCTCGAGTCATACGGGCATAAGACCTTTTCGCTGGCCACGCTCCAAGCGGCTTCGCCCTTTTAGGATGAAGCTTCTGATCGGACGGTTACCGCAGGTCAGCCCCGCTCAGCCTTCGAACAGCGGAAGGGCCAGGCCTTTGACCCCGGCGTCGAAGGCGAAGAGGCCGCCCGCCAGCGGCTGGCGCGCACGGGCCTCGGCGGTGAGACCCTCTGAAGCGCTGGTGACATAGAGCGTCGTGAAGTCCTCGCCGCCGAAGGCGCAACTGGTGGGCCGCTCGACGGGCAGTTCGACGATCCGGTCGATGCGCCCGTCCGGCGCGTAGCGGACCACGCGCCCGCCGCCCCACTGGGCGTTCCAGAGATAGCCCTGGGCATCCACGGCGGAGCCATCGGGCGAGCCCGGTTCGCCACGGGTGTGGGCGAAGACCGTGAGCTTTGTCAGGTCGGCGGTGTCGTGAGCGAAGATGGTCTGCAGGCGCGAGTCGGCCATGTAGAGCCGCGCGCCGTCCGGGCTGACCGAGATGGTATTGGGGATGTGAATGCCGGCCAGCATGCGCCGCGTCTCCAGCGACTTGTCGGTGCGGTAGACGACGCCCGACCGCTTGCCGTCGTCGTCATCCATCGTGCTCCACCAGAAATTCCCGGCCGGATCGATCTTGCCGTCGTTGGTGCGAAAGCCCGGCTCGAAGTCATGCGGCTGGACGATCTCCAGCGTGCCGTGTTCCTGATCGAAGACGCCGAGGCCCTTCTCGGTGGCCATCAGGAGACCGCCGGCGGCGCGGGGCGCCGCGGCGCTCGCCGTCACCGGTAGCGCGAACCCGCCGCGGGTGCGGGTCTGGGGATGATACCAGGCCAGGCGCTTGCCCTTGATGTCGAACCAATAGAGGCGAGCTTCCGCCGCCGACCAGCACGGCCCCTCGCCCAGCCGGTCCGAGGCTTCCACCACACAGCGCACGCTTGTCATCCCGGCCCTCCCGGCCCTCACACAACGGCGCCTTCCAATCCTGCGCCGGCGCGAAGATCAAGGGCGGAACGTCGCTCGCCTTAACCTGTGATAATCTCGTGAGGCGGGAACCCCCGACTCTTCGGGCCGTTCTTGGGCGCCCATGGGAAGCACCTCAAAGAACGACGTCGGTCCGCCGACGGCCCAGGTCGTCAATTTCGACGAAGCGATGCTTGACGCATGCACGCTGGACCAGCGCATCGATCTCCTGGCCGAGGCGGCCCTGCTGGCCCAGGCCTTCGCGCCGGAAGGCGAGCCGGAGCATCTGCTCGCGATGGCGCGGGTTCTATCCTCAGGCGAACGGGACGGTGAGATGGGCCGCAACCACGCGCGTCGCCTGGCCGCCGCGCTCCGCCACCTGGCGCGGCGCGGGATCGCCTAGAACTCCAGGATCTACTCCGCGGCGGCCGATGCTCGCTGTCCGCGGGCGCGTCGCCGGCGCGCGCCACGCTGGGCGGGTCCCAGCAACTGGCGCAGCTTCGCGGCTAGCTGGCTCGTCTCGTAGGGCTTGTCG
>JBOHKZ010000439.1:0-15263 GCA_050729355.1 Phenylobacterium sp.
GTCGCGCTGGTCCCCGCCGCGCACCGGGGCGATGCAGGCCAGGTTCAGATCGCGGCGTCGGCGACCCAGCAGGGCGCCGAGCGCGCGCTCGATGCGATCAAGGATGAACTCGACGGCTGGCCCAACGCCCCCGATGGCCGCGTCCAGAAGGCGGTCGTGAACGGCGCCGTCGTCTACCGCGCCCTGGTGGACGGCTTCGACGACCCCAGGTCCGCCGATTCGTTCTGCGCGCGCCTGCGGGCCGCCGGGCAGGCCTGCTTCGTGCGCTCTTCGCGCTAAGGCCGGCTCAGCCGCCCGAACTGAGGTAACCCATGCTGGGCCGGGCCGCGGGGCGGCGCAAGTCGTCGTTGGCGGTGCGCAGCGGCGCGCGGGCGTCGCCGGATAGCCGCCGCCAGGTCTCTTCGAACAGCTGCCGCACCTCGGTCGCGGCCGCCCCGTGCGGGTCGGTCTCGAGCACCGAGCAGGCCTGGGCGAAGGCGGTCTGGTAGACCACCCGCGAACGCAGCGCGATCGGCGTCACCGGCAGGCCGGCGAAGCGCAGCGCCTCAAACGCCTTCATCACCGCCGGCGGCTCGATGCCGTGGCGGGCCGGCGCGCACTGGTTCAGCACGATCATCCCCTCGCGGCCCAGCCGCTGGATGATCGCCACCGAACGCACCGCGGCGGCTAGGTCGAGGTAGGTCGGACGTGACACGGCCAGGCAGAGGTCGGCGACCTTCACTGCCTCGGCGACGTCGGCCTCGGGCGCCGCCGGCGTGTCGATGATCAGGAGGTCGACGCCCGCGCGGCGGGACGCCTCGGTGAGGGCGAAGAGCTTGGAGGCGCTGGTTTCGAAGATCAGCCCCGCGGCTTCGGCCCGGTCGCGCAGGATATCGCAGGCCGAGCGCAGCGGGTCGGCGTCGGCCAGCACGGCCTTCACGCCGGCGGCCCGCGCCGCCAGAGTAAGGTTAACCGCGACGGTCGTCTTGCCGGCCCCGCCTTTGCGGGACATCACCGCTAACGTCTTCACCGTGAACCCCCCGATCGGTCACGGGCGCTCGCGCGAGCGCCTCATCCACCGATTGTGCACAGACTTGTCCACAGGTGTGAAGAGGGGGTTACCACACGCCCAGCGCGAGGCCGCGGCGCTTTGACGCCTCAGTGGCCGGGATCGCCCACGCGCTGCATCTTGTCGAGGTCCGCCTGGTCTTGCTGTTGCTGCGCCGCCATCTGCTCGGACGTACGGCAACGCTTGGTGGGCAGGCGCGAGCCCAGCACCGGCTCATTCCTGCACACCACCGAATTGCCCGCCTTCTTCGGCTTGGCGGCCTGTTCGGCGGCCGCGGCGGCTTGGGGTTGGGCCGCGGCGGCGGCGGCCGGGGCGGCCTGCAGGGCGGTCGTGGAATCGGCCATCAGCACAGTGGCCGCGAGAAGCGCGATAAACATAAGAGCTCCGGGATAATGCGTTCGGCAGACGCATAT
The DNA here is from genome assembly GCA_050729355.1 of Phenylobacterium sp. Lineage (GTDB taxonomy): Bacteria > Pseudomonadota > Alphaproteobacteria > Caulobacterales > Caulobacteraceae > Phenylobacterium. The sequence continues at coordinate 1,462 of JBOHKZ010000439.1, forward strand.
ATGAACCTTGGTAGGTTGCCAAATTACCGCGCAGTGACCGGTTGGGCCGCGTCGATTTCGCCTACCGGACCGGCGCCGGCGCCTCGGGCCTGCGCTCAGACGGGGTCGATTTCGCGCACATTCTCGATGCCGGCGAGCTTGAGCGCGGCGATCAGCTCGCCGACCGTCCCGGCGAGCTCCGCAGGATCGCGGCCACGCAGCACCAGGTTCGAACCGTAGCCGTCGGCGTCGAAGAACGGATAGCTGCCCAGTGACATGTCGGGGTGCGCCTTGGCCACGGCTTCCAGCGGCGCGGCGATCACGCTCTCGCCCGAACCCTCCACCCGCACCGTCCGCGAGGTCGTCACCAACCCGCCGCGCAGCCGGTGACCCACGTCCTCAAGCATTCCGCGCATGATCTGCGGCACGCCGGCCAGGACGAAGACGTTGCCGATGGTGAAGCCGGGCGGGCCCTGCACGGGGTTCTTCACCAGCTCGCCGCCGACCGGCACGCGGGCCATCCGCCGCATCGCAGCGTTCATCGTCAGGCCCGGCCGGCTGCGGATGCGCGCCTCGATCAGTTCGATGATGTCCGGATGCTCGTAGAGCTTCACCCCAAAGGCGGCGGCCACCGCATCGGCGGTGATGTCGTCGTGGGTGGGACCGATACCGCCGGTGGTGATGACGTAGTCGTAGCGGGTGCGCAGCGCATCAAGGGCGGCGACGATCTCCTCGTGCACGTCGGGCACCGTCCGCGCCTCGGCCAGGTCCACCCCGTGCACGGCCAGGTACTTGGCGATGTCGCGCAGGTTGGTGTCCTGCGTCCGCCCCGACAGGATCTCGTCGCCAATGATCAACACCGCGGCGGTGACCCGCTGCGCCTCGCCGCTCGCCATGCCTGGTTCCTTCGCCGCCGTATCCGTGAGGCTGGGACTAAAGCCCGGCCCGCGCGCTTCCCGCAACCGTCAGCGGCCGGTTGTTGCCACGGCCACCGCTTGCGACGCGCAGGCGCCCGTCGGCTCGACCGGTCGGCCGCCCAACGGCAGGACGATGCTGATCGGCTGGGCCATGCAGGCCTCCGGCTCGTCGCCGACCCGCACGAAGCGGCGGGCGCGTTCGAGCTCGGCGCGCGTCATGCTGCGGGACAGAAGGGCCAGCGCCTGCTCAGCGTCGCGCCGCAGCTCAGGGCTTGCCGTCTCGTTCGTGGCCGCCGTCGCCGTCCATATGAAAGCCGGCACGCGGTCGCGCGGCACGCCGCGGCCCTCGGCATAGGCGCGGGCGACCTGCAGCTGGAGGGCCGCGTCTCCTTCCGAGGCCGCGGCGTGCAACTGAGCGAACGCCAGCTCGGCGGGGGTCGGGTTGACCAGCGTATAGACCGACGGCAGGCGTCGCACGGCCGGCGCCGCACCCGCGCCGCTCAGATCGAAGGCGTGAGGCTCCAGGTGCAGGTGCGCGCCCTGCGTCCCGTGCGTGCCCTCAGCGAAGTATTTGCGGAACGGCGCATTGGCCTCGCGCAGGCGGGCGGCGGCGGCGTCTGGGCTCAAGCCATTCACGACCAGGTCATAGGCCCCCGGCGCGCCCGGCCGACCTGTCGAGTGCCGCGACAGGACCCCCGGCGGAACGGTCAGCGCGCCCTGGGCCCGCAATTCGTTCTCGCGCTCAGGCGTGCGGTAGCCGCCGGTCATGCGCCAGGCGCCGGGCCCAAACGCAGAGTCCATGACCGCGCCGAACCGCGCGCTCGGGCTCTCCTGCGCAAGCGCGTGCCCCGCGAGCAGGCTGAGCGCGAAGCTCGCCACGAGAATGCCCCTGGACTTCACCGCCCCTCCGACGGAACCCTGTTCAGCGCGGCGAGCCTACCCCGCCCGCGCCCCAAGCTCCAGCTTGCGCAACCAGCAGGCGACCTGTCGCCCCTTGGCCTTGCGTCTCGACCGCTGGGTCGGATAGCTGCCCGCGCAATGGACTTCCCCAGCCCCCTCACCCGCGCCACCCTCGTCAGCCGCTACAAGCGCTTCTTCGCCGACGTGGTGCTGGAGGACGGGACCGGGATCACCGCCCACTGCCCGAACCCCGGCGCGATGCTGGGCCTGAACACGCCAGGACTGCCGGCCTGGATCTCCCGCTCCGACGATCCCAAGCGCAAGCTCGCCCACACGCTGGAGCTGGTGGAGGCCGACGGCGGGCTGGTGGGCATCAACACCATGCATCCCAACCGCCTGGTCGCCGAGGCGCTGGCGGCCGACGCGATCCCCGAGCTCACCGGATACGCCAGCCATCGCCGCGAAGTGAAGTACGGGACCAACTCCCGCGTCGACTTCCTGCTGGAGGCGCCCGGCCGCGCGCCCTGCTGGCTGGAGGTGAAGAACTGCCACCTGCGCCGCTCCGGCACGCTGGCCGAGTTCCCCGACTGCGTCGCGGCCCGGTCGCTGAAGCACCTGAAGGAGCTCACCGCCGTGGTCGAGGCGGGCGAGCGCGCGGTCATGCTGTTCGTGATCCAGCGCACCGACTGCGACGCCTTTTCGGCCTGCCACGACCTCGACCCGGCCTACGCCAAGGGCCTGACCGAGGCGGCGTCGCGCGGCGTCGAGGTGTTGGCCTATCACTGCGAGATCACGCCCCAGGCCGTGCGCATCGCCGGCGCTGTGCCCTGGCTGGGCGCGAACCTCGCCGCGGCCTAGTCGTCCTGCTCCATCGCACCGAAGGCCGAGGCCGGGATGTGCGCGGTGTGCAGGCCGTTGGTGATCCAGGCGCTTTGCAGGCCGGTCTCCTTCGCCATGTTCGCGTTGAACTGGGCGTCCGGCAGGCTGGGCGCGAGCGAACTGTTTTGGCGAGCATCGCCCGGGTGGAAGTTGTGGTTGTGCAGCGCCCCGAGCACCGTCCAGCCTGCCCTATTGTCCGCCGCGGCCGGTTCGCTGATCGGCGAGGCGCGGCCGATGCCGTCCTGGTTGACCGTGTAGAAATAGACCCGCAGCCGCGCCCCGTCGGCCGAGCGCAGCACCAGGGCGAAGAATTCCGTCGGGGCTGTGAAGGTGTCGCTCCGCCGGTCCTGGATCTGGAACAGCAGCTTCTCGAGGCAGGTCGCCGGCGCGATCCAGGCCGCAGCGTTCTGAGCGACCAGCCGGTTGTTGGTCGATGGCGCCTGGCCCAGCAGCTTCACCGGGTCGGTCTCGCCCGCCAGCCGCTTCGTCCTGGCGCGAAAGTCGCCATAGCCGGCGGGCTCCGCCGTCGACCACCAGACCGGCGCGTCGGCGAACTCCCACACCTGCAACAGGCGCGATTCCTTGACCTGCGGCTCGCCTTCCTCGGCCAGCACTCTCGGCGCCGACGGGAACGCGCAGGCCGCCCGAGCCTGCGCCGCGCCGGCCAGCACCAGCGTCCCAGCCACGGCAAGCATCGCCGCCCTTAGACCCGGGTTGAACTTTCGTGCTATCGTCAGCACTTAAGGGCCTCTCCACTCAGCAACGCGGCGCCTGTTCGCGGGAACGTTTCCATGTCCACCGACATCCTCGACTCCGAATACCGGACGGGCCAGATCAAGGTCCACACCGCCGCCGACTTCGAGGGCATGCGCGCCGCCGGCAAGCTCGCCGCCGAGTGCCTGGACATGCTGACCCCGCACGTCGTGCCGGGCGTGGTCACCGACCACCTCGACACGCTCGCCCGCGAGTTCATCCTCGACCACGGCGCGATCCCGGCCTGCCTGGGCTACCGCGGCTACACCAAGACCACCTGCATCTCGCCCAACCACATCGTCTGCCACGGCATTCCCGGCGAGCGGGCGCTGCGCGAAGGCGACATCGCCAACATCGACGTCACCGTCATCGTCGACGGCTGGCACGGCGACACCAGCCGCATGTACGGCGTCGGCCCCGTGGCCCCGCGCGCCAAGCGACTGATCGACGTGACCTATGAGGCCATCGAGCGCGGCCTCGCCGCCGTGAAGCCCGGCGCCCACACCGGCGACATCGGCCACGCCATCCAGTCCTACGTCGAATCCATGCGCTGCTCGGTGGTCCGCGACTTCTGCGGCCACGGCCTGGGCAAGGTGTTCCACGACGCGCCCAACATCCTGCACTTCGGCCAGCGCGGCACAGGCGAGTTGCTGCGGCCCGGCATGTTCTTCACCATCGAGCCCATGGTGAACCTCGGCAAACATCCGGTGAAGGTGCTTGCCGACGGCTGGACGGCGGTGACCCGCGACAAGTCGCTGTCGGCGCAGTGCGAGCACTCGATCGCCGTCACCGAGACCGGCTATGAGGTCTTCACCCTCTCGCCCGCCGGCCTCTACAAGCCGCCGGTGATCAGCGCCTGATCCTTCAGGTGATAGGTCAGCGCCAGCGTCAGGCAGTGGCGTAGCGCCCCGACCGGATAGGCCTCGCCCACGGTGAACAGGATCGCGCGCGTCCCCTCGTAGGTAAACGCGTCCGGATAGAGATGCCGGAAGCTTTCCAGTAGCGTCGTCTGGCAGTGGAAGTAGGCCCCGTAGCGGTCGGCCGAGCCCTTCACCGCATTGATCCGCACGGTCGTCCCGACCCTGGGCTTCCTCGGCAGATAGGCCGGCTCGCCCCACTTCAGCGTCTCGACGAGTTCGCCCACCCGGCCCGATCCGGCCGCGGCGGCCAGCACGTGGCCGCGCAATTCCAGCAACGCATCGCGCAATGCCTCCGGCTGCGCCTCGAAGACGGCGCGCACGACGTGATCGTGGGGCGAGGCAGGCGGCATGATAGGCGACATTAGACGCAATCCGTCCGTGCTTGTCGCCCGCGCGTCGATGCCCTAGCTCAGCCTCGACGCTGTCAGTACCGGGGGTCGCTCATGGAAGGTCCAGAAATCCACGCGCCGCACCACCCGCATGGCGGGCTGCCGCGGTGGCTGGAGTGGGTGACCTCGGTCTCGGCCCTGATCGTCTCTGTGACCTCGATCGTCATCGCCGTGCACAGCGGCGACACCATGGAAAAGCTCGTCACCGCCAATTCGTTTCCCTACTTGGAAGGCGGGTACAGCGACGCCACGCCCGAGGGCCTCCAGCAGATCTCCATCGACCTGCGCAACCGCGGTGTCGGACCGGCCCACGAGCAGAGCCTGAGGATCAAGGTCGCCGGTCGCTACGTCACCTCGTTCCCGGACCTGGTGGCGGCCGTCGTGGGGCCGCACGACGCCCCCGAGGCCACCAAGCTCCTGCACGCCTACAAGAACGGCCAGCCCACGCGGTTCATCCCAGGCGACAGCAGCCAGTTCATCTTCCAGGTCCGCAAGACCGACGCCAACGCCCGCTACTGGGACATGCTCGACAAGTCAGGCCCGAATTGGCAGCTCGAGTACTGCTACTGCTCAGTCTTCAAGGAGTGCTGGGCCGTGCACGACGACGAGCGCAAGCCGGTCAAGCAGTGCGTCCGCGACGAGCCCCGCGAGTTCGCACCCTAGGTAATATACTCAAGTATATCTGAGGACTATCTCGAAAACCTCCCTGTCATCCCGGACGGCCTGCAAGGCCGAGCCGGGACCCAGGGCGGGCGCACTGCATTGGCCCTGGGTCCCGGCTCTCCGCTTCGCTGCGGCCGGGATGACAGAATTGGGGCTTCCGATTGAGTCACCGCTCCAACCGTCACGCGCTTCGCGCCAGGGTTACGGTTCCCTAACTTGCCACCCCGTCCGCAGCCGGGCAGCTTCAGCGCTCTGGATTTGGGGGTGGTGAATGCTTGTCATCAAGGGCCTGACGCACGTCTACGCCAACGGCACGCGCGCGGTGGACGGCGTCGATCTGGAAGTCGGCAAGGGCATGTTCGGCCTGCTGGGTCCGAACGGCGCCGGCAAGTCGACGCTGATGCGCTCGATCGCCACCCTGCAGACGCCGACCGCCGGCTCCGTCCGGTTCGGCGACATCGACGTGATCGCCGAGCCCGAGAAACTGCGCCGCACCCTGGGCTACCTGCCGCAGGACTTCGGGGTCTACCCGCGGGTTTCCGCCTACGACCTCCTGGACCACATGGCGGTGCTGAAGGGCGTCGCCTCGGGACCCGAGCGCAAGGAGACCGTCGAGGCGCTGCTGAACCAGGTGAACCTGTGGGACGTGCGCAAGAAGGCGGTGGCCGGCTATTCGGGCGGGATGCGCCAGCGCTTCGGCATCGCCCAGGCGCTGATCGGCCGGCCTGAGCTGATTATCGTCGACGAGCCCACCGCCGGCCTCGACCCGGAGGAGCGCAACCGCTTCCTGAACCTGCTGGCCGAGATCGGCGAGAACGTCGTGGTGATCCTCTCCACACACATCGTCGAGGACGTGTCGGACCTTTGCCCGCGCATGGCGGTGCTGGCCGGCGGCAAGCTGCTGCTGGAGGGCGCCCCCGCCAAGCTGATGGCCGACCTTGAGGGCCGCATCTGGACCAAGACCATCGACCGCGCCGACCTCGACGCCGCCCGCGCCGCCCATGAGGTGATTTCCACGCGCCTTTCGGCAGGCCGCACCGTCATCCACGTCCTGGCCGACAAGGCGCCGGGCGCCGACTTCGCGCCGGTCCAGGGCGGGCTGGAGGACGTCTACTTCTCGACCCTCACTGCTTCGCGCCGCGCGGCCTGAGCGGGGGCCCGGGCATGTTCGGCAAGATCGCGGCCTTCGAGCTGCGCTATCAGATCCGCCAGCCGATCTTCTGGATCGCCGGCCTGATCTTCTTCCTGCTGGTGTTCGGCTCGGTCACCGTCGACCAGATCCGCATCGGCTCGGGCGGCAACGTCCACAAGAACTCGCCGGTCGCCATCGGCCAGACCACCTTGATCATGGCCGTGTTCTTCATGTTCGCGGCCACCGCCTTCGTCGCCAACGTCATCGTGCGCGATGACGAGACCGGCTACGGGCCGATCATCCGCTCCACGCGGGTCAGAAAGTTCGACTATCTGTTCGGCCGTTTCACCGGCGCGTTCACCGCCATAGCCCTGTCCTTCCTGTTCGTGCCGCTGGGGATCTTCCTGGGCTCGCTGATGCCCTGGGTGGACCATGAGACGCTCGGGCCGAACAGGCTGGCCGACTACGCCTTCGCCTATTTCTGGCTGGCCCTGCCGACCCTCTTCCTGATCTCGGCGATGTTCTTCACGCTCGCCACCGCCACCCGCTCGATGATGGCGACCTATGTCGGCGTCGCCGGCTTCCTGGTCGCCTACCTGTTGCTGAACGCCCTGATGCGCGAGCCCGAGCGACGGCAGCTCGCCGCCCTGATCGAGCCGTTCGGGGTCGCCGCCTTCGGCCTCGCCACGCGTTACTTCACCGCCGCTGACGCCAACGGCATGATGCCGCCGATCGCCGGGCCGCTGCTCTACAACCGGCTGATCTGGATCCCGGTGGCCTTCGTGGTCCTGGGCCTCTCCTATGTCCTCTTCCGCTTCGAGACCAAGGGCGCGAAGGACAGGCGTTCCGCCAAGCCGATCGACGACCCGGCGCCCGCCCCGCGCGCCGGCCCCCTTCCCCTGCCCCGCTTCACGGCGGCCACGGCCTGGACCCAGCTCGTACGGCGGACCCGCTTCGAGATGGCCCAGGTGTTCAAGAGCCCGGCCTTCGCTGTGCTGCTGGTGCTGGGCCTCTTCAACTCGCTGGGGTCGCTGATCCTGGGCGCCGAGCAGAACGGCGCGGTGATCTATCCGGTCACCCGCTGGGTGATCTCGACGCTGAACGGCAGCTTCACCTTTATCGTCATGATCGTGGCGATCTACTACGCGGGCGAGCTCGTCTGGCGCGAGCGCGAGCGCAAGACCCACGAGATCGTCGACGCCACGGCGGTCCCCGACTGGGCGTTCGTCTTTCCCAAGACCCTCGCCATCGCCCTGGTCCTGTTCGCCACCCTGCTGGTCAGCGTGATCGCCGGATTGGCGGTCCAGGCCGGCAAAGGCTTCACCGATTTCCAGGTCGAGAAGTACCTCTTCTGGTTCGTCGTCCCGAACGCCATCGACTGGACGCTGATCGCGGTCCTGGCGGTGTTCCTGCAGGCCATCTCGCCGCACAAGTTCATCGGCTGGGGCATGATGCTGCTCTACCTGATCTCCACCATGGTGGCGGCGCAGCTCGGCTTCGACCACAACCTCTACAACTACGGCGGCACGACGCCGGTCCCGCTCTCCGACATGAACGGCCAGGGCGACTACGCGGGCTTCGCCGCCTGGTTCCGCATCTATTGGTCGGCGTTCGCGGTGATCCTGCTGATCCTCGCCTACGGCCTCTGGCGCCGCGGCACCGAGACCCGGCTCATGCCGCGCCTGAAGCGCCTGCCGCGGCGGCTGGCTGGTCCGGCCGGCGTGGTCGCGGGCCTCGCGCTGGTCGCCTTCATTGGCGTCGGCGCCTTCATCTACACCAACACCAACGTCTGGAATCCGTACCGCAACCGCCTCGAGGGCGAGAAGTGGCAGGCCGACTACGAGAAGGCCTTCCTTCCCTACGAAAAGCTGGTCCAGCCCTCGATCACCGACGTACGCCTGAAGCTCGACCTCTACCCGCGTGCGCCGAAGCTGGACACGCTGGGCAGCTACGCCCTGGTCAACGACAGCAACGCCCCGATCTCACAGGTCCACGTTCGCCTCGACCGCGACACCAGGGTCCTGCAGCTCGAACTCACGGGCGCCAGCAAGGTGAGGACCTTCGACCGGTTCAACTACCGCATCTTCACCTTCGACAAGCCGCTGCAGCCCGGCGAGCACGCGACGCTCGCCTTCCACACGGTCATGGCCCAGCGCGGCTTCAAGAACTCCGGCAACACCACGCGGCTCGTCGACAACGGCAGCTTCGTGAACAACTTCGAGTTCGCGCCGATCATCGGCATGGACAGGTCGCGCCTGCTGCAGGACCGCGCCAAGCGCCGCAAATATGGCCTGCCCTCCGATCTTCGTCCGCCGAAGCTTGAGGACCGCGCCGCCCAGGCCCGCAACTACGTGGCCAACGCCGACTGGGTGAACGGCGACGTCACCATCACCACCGACGCCGACCAGACGCCGGTCGCGCCGGGCTACCGGGTCTCAGATGAGACCCGTGGCGGGCGCCGCACCATCCGTTATCGCACCGACGCCCCGGTGCTGAACTTCTTCTCGGTGCAGTCGGCCCGCTATGCGATCCGCAAGGTCGACTACAAGGGCGTCGAGCTGGCCATCTACTACGACCCGCAGCACCCCTGGAACGTCGAGAAGATGATCAAGGCGCTGGAGACGGGGCTCGACTACTACCAGGCCAACTTCAGCCCCTACCAGTTCCGCCAGGCGCGCATCCTGGAGTTCCCGGACTACGCCCAGTTCGCCCAGGCGTTCGCCAACACCATGCCCTACTCCGAGGGCATCGGGTTCATCGAGGACGGGACCAAGCCCGACAAGATCGACTTCCCGACCTACGTCACCGCCCACGAGCTGGCGCACCAATGGTGGGCCCATCAGATCATTGGCGCGGACATGCAGGGCATGACCTCGCTGTCCGAGACGCTGGCCCAGTACTCGGCGCTGATCGTCATGGAGAAGACCTACGGCCCCGACGGGATCCGCAAGTTCCTGAAGCGCGAACTGGACGGCTACCTGCGCCGACGCGGCGGCGAGATGGTCGAGGAGCTGCCGCTGATCCGCGTCGAGAACCAGGACTACATCCACTACCGCAAGGGCTCGCTGGTCATGTACCTGCTGCGCGACCGGATCGGCGAGGCCAAGGTCAACGCCGCGCTTCGCCGCCTGCTGGCGCAATACGCCTTCAAGGGCGCGCCCTATCCGCGCTCGCAGGACCTGGTCGACGCCCTGCGCGCCGAGGCTGGACCGGAGAACCAGCAGCTGATCACCGACCTCTTCGAGAAGATCACCCTCTACGACCTGAAGACCAAGACGGCGGTGGTGAAGAAGCGCGCCGACGGCCGCTATGACGTCACGCTCAATGTCGAGGCCAAGAAGGTCTACGCCGACGGCCAGGGCAAGGAGACGCCGGTGGCGATCCCGGCCGGCGAGGTCTTCGACGTGGGAGTGTTCACCGCCGAGCCCGGGAAGAAGGGCTTCTCCGCGAAGGACGTCCTCTACTTCAAGGCCCAGCCGCTGAAGTCCGGCGCTCAGTCGGTCACCGTGACGGTCGACAAGGCGCCGCTCTTCGCCGGCGTCGATCCCTACAACAAGCAGATCGACCGCAACTCCGACGACAACGCCATCAAGGTGACTTCAAGCTAGGCCTTGCCAGAACGGAACGCATGGGGAACATTGCGCGCCCATGGACCGCCGATCCGCCGTCGAGGACGCCGCAGGCCAGCCGGATCTCTGGCTGGCGGCCAAGCGTGTCGCCAAGCCCAGGCCGCACTACGCCGGCCACCGCGACCGGCTACGGGAACGCGCCCTGGCCGGCGGGCTCGCGGCCCTGCCCGATTACGAGGTCATCGAACTCCAGCTCTTCCGCTCGATTCCGCGCGGCGACGTCAAACCACTGGCCAAGCAGCTCCTCGCCCGGTTCGGCTCACTGGCCGGCGTCCTGGGCGCGACGGTCGACGAGCTGAAGACCGTCAAGGGCGTCGGCCAGGCCCTGGCGCTCGACCTCAAGCTCCTGCACGAAGTCGCCCTGCGCACGGCCCGCGAGGCGGTCGGCAAGCGCCCGGTGATCTCGTCCTGGTCGGCGCTGCTCGCCTACGTAAAGACCGCCCTGGCGCACGAGGCCCGCGAACAGTTCCGCGTGCTCTTCCTCGACAAGAAGAACCAGCTCATCGCCGACGAGGTGATGAACCGCGGCACCGTCGACCACGCCCCCGTCTATCCACGCGAGGTCATGCGCCGCGCGCTGGAGCTCTCGGCCAGCGCCATTATCCTGGTGCACAACCACCCCTCGGGCGATCCGACGCCCTCGTCGGCGGATGTCGACATGACCCGCCAGGTGGTCGATGCCGGCCGGTCCCTGCGTATCGCCGTCCACGACCACCTCGTCGTCGGCCGCGACGGCGTCGCCAGCCTTAAGGCGCTCGGGTTGTTCTAGCTGACCTCGACGTCCACGCGTTCGATCTTGCCCTCGAAGCGGAAGGGCGCGCGATCGAAGTAGTCGGGCGACACCGGCGAACCCAGGTCGACGCCCACGCCAAACGTCTCGCTTGCGGTGAAGGCGGCCGGGACCGTCCGCGGCACGACGACCTTACCGACCTCCGCCCCATCGACCTTCAAGATCACGGTCGCCGGCCCCATCGGCTTGGGGGTGTCAAAGGTCGTTTCCACCACGATGACGTGCTTGCCGGCCGCGACTTGCGTCGCGCTGCGGGCCTGGAAACGATCCAGCATCAGCATGTTGTATTCGTAGACCAGCGTTCCCTTGTCGAGGAATAGGGTCAGGCCTCCAGAAAAGCCGCCGAGCGCATACAGCACCCCCGACGCCTTCTCCGGAACCTCCACCTCGATCGCGACCCGGCTGCTCTGGCGCCCGAGCCCCGGCGCGGTGAATTCCGGCATCCGGGTGGTCTCGCCGTCGAAACGCCACTTGGTGTAGGGCGACTTGATCCGGTCTTCGGGATGAATTCTCAACCACAGCCCGGCGCCCACCGGCCAGACCAGGTTGTCGCGCGACACCTCTTTGAAGAGCGCCTTCAGCTCCTCCAGTTTTTCAGGGTGCGCCTTCGCCAGGTCGTTGGCCTGCGAGAAGTCCTCATCGATCTTGTAGAGCTCCCAGGGCTCCGTCGCCGGGTCCCAGGTCGCCAGCCGCTTGGCGGTGCTAGGCGTGTCCCAGGGCACGAACGGCCCGAAGGCACAGGCGTACCAGCCCTCGGCATAGATGCCCCGGCTGGCGTTGTTCTCGAAGTACTGGACGGTCTTGCGGGTCGGCTCGTCGGGTCCGTCGAACGTGTAGGCCAGGCTCACACCGTCGAGCGGCTTCTGCTCATGCCCGTCCACGACCTTCGGCGGCGTGATCCCAACCACCTCGTAAATCGTCGGGACCACGTCGTTCACGTGGTGGAACTGCCCACGCACCCGGGGGTCAGGCTTGATGCGCCGCGGCCAGCGGATCGCCAGCGGATTGCGGGTTCCGCCGAAGTGACTGGCCACCAGCTTGGTGTGATGGAAGGGCGTACTGCCCGCCCAGGCCCAGCCGGCGTGATACATGTTGTCGGTCTTGGGCGTCCCCAGAACATCAACCCCGCCCAGCTTCTCCAGCGCCGCCATCTGTTCCTCGACGGTGTTCGGAATGTTGTTCTGCGCCAGCAACTCGCTGATGCTGCCCTTCTGGCCCTCCGCCGATGAACCATTGTCGCCGAAGATATAGAAAATCAGCGTGTTCTCAGCTTTTCCTAAGCGATCCAGTTCATCCAGAATCCGCTCCACCTGGGCGTCGACATGCTCCAGGAAGCCGGCGAAAACCTCCATCAGGCGACGCTGGAAGGGCAACTGGATGTCGGGGATGTCGGCCCACGCCTGCATGGTGTCGGCGCGGGGCGTCAGCTCGGCGTCGGCAGGGATCCAGCCCCTCTCCTTCTGCCGCGCGAAGACCCGTTCGCGATAGGCGTCCCAGCCATCGTCGAACTTGCCTTTGTACTTGTCCGCCCAGTCCTTGAAGATGTGGTGCGGGCCGTGCGCCGCGCCCGAGGCCCAGTACATGAAGAACGGCTCGTCGGGCGAGAACGCCTCATGCTTGCGCAGCCACGAGATCGCCTTGTCCGCCAGGTCCTCGGAGAGGTGATAGGTCTCGTCGCGGGGCGGTTCGATCGGGTTGATGTTCTCGTAGAGCCGCGGCTCCCATTGCGAGGTCTCGCCGGCGACGAAGCCGTAGAAATAGTCGAAGCCATGCCCCGTCGGCCAACGGTCGAAGGGTCCCATCGCCGTGGTGTGGGTGGCGGGCGAGTTGTGCCACTTCCCGAACGCCGAGGTCTTGTAGCCATAGCGCTGCAGCACTTCGGCCACCGTCGCCGTGTCCTTGCTGATCACGCCCGTGTAGCCGTCCCAGTCGACCGCACGCTCAGCGATGGTGCCGGAATGGACGCGATGGTGATTGCGCCCGGTGAGCAGGGCCGCCCGGGTCGGCGAGCAGATCGAGGTGGTGTGGAAGGCGTTGTAGCCGAGGCCGGCCTCCACGATGCGGCTGAAGCCCGGCGTGTGCACCTCGCCGCCCACAGTGTCGGAGAGCCCGAAACCGACGTCGTCCAGCAGCACGATCAGGATGTTCGGCGCGTCCTTGGGCAAACGACGCGGCTCTTCGCGTCGTTTGTGCGTCGACTCGGCAAGCGTGAACCCGGCGGTGCTAGCGGAAGGCGTAGGCGGGAACGGCAGGACCGAGCCGTCACCTGGGGCTTCATCGGGCATATGCAGCGCTCCTGAACCAGACCCTTAGAATGGGGCGGCAGCCTGCCGGGGGGCCTGCCACGCGGCATCAGCAGAACCCCTGAGCCGACTTCCCGACGAACCCCAAGGCGGTTCGGGCGCGGCCCCCGCCGGCCAAAATCCAGTCAACATTGGGGGTTGTTCTGACCCCCACTTGCGGCTCAGGGGGCCATGGTTCTACGGTCCGCCCTCGTTTTTCGGACAGGGCCTTTCAAATGAGTCTCGATCGTCGACAGCTTCTTCTCTCCGCGGCGGCCGCCGGCCTGGCCGGGACTGCTCCCGCCACGGGAGCCCTGGCTGCGCCCGCGCCGGGCGACGCGGCGCTGAACAGCTATTTCGACGGCCTCTCCAACGAGATTCTCGACAACGGCCCTGAGATGGCGACCTACCTCGGCCTGGATGCCGGGGCGCACGCGGCGCGCAAGTCGCGGCTTTCCGACGTCTCCTGGGCCCACGTCGAACACGACAGGGTCTGGTGCCGCGAAAACCTGGCCAAGCTGGCGAAATTCCCCGACGCGGGCCTCTCCCCCGCCGCGCGGCTGAACAAG
>JBOHKZ010000440.1:0-9202 GCA_050729355.1 Phenylobacterium sp.
AGGACCGCCGCACCGCCGACGCCTGCGATGAATTGCGCAAGGCGGGGCGCGAGGGGCGGGTGACCGAGATCACCGGCCTGCTGCTCGACCCCTATTTCTCCGGAACCAAGATCGCCTGGCTGCTCGACAGGGTGGACGGCGCCCGGGCCCGCGCCGAGGCCGGCGAGCTGCTGGCCGGGACGATGGACGCCTGGGTGATCTGGAAGCTGACCGGCGGACGGGTGCACGCCACCGACGCCACCAACGCCTCGCGAACTCTGCTCTTCGACATCCGCGGGCAGAGGTGGTCGCAGGAGATGGGGGAGATGCTCAATGTTCCCCTGAAGTTGATGCCGCAAGTGCTGGACTGCACAGGTGATTTTGGAGCGACGGAGGAGTCGTTGCTGGGGCGGGCCATCCCGATCCGCGGCGTGGCGGGCGACCAGCAGGCGGCGCTGATGGGGCAGGGCTGCATCCGGCCTGGCGAGATGAAGGCCACCTACGGGACCGGCTGTTTCATGCTGCTGAACACCGGCGAGACACCCGCGCCGTCGCGATCACGGCTCCTGACGACTGTCGCCGCCCGGGTGGGCGGACGCACGACCTACGCGCTGGAAGGCGCGATCTTCATCGCCGGCGCGGCGATCCAGTGGCTGGGCGAGGGCCTGAACATCGGCGGCGGCCCGCAAGCGGCCGAGCGGCTGGCGGCGGAGGCGCGCGAGGGCCACGGCGTGGTGCTGGTGCCGGCGTTCACCGGCCTGGGCGCGCCCTGGTGGGACGCCAACGCCCGCGGCGCCCTGTTCGGCCTCACGCGCGACGCCGGGCTGGCTGAAATCGCCCAGGCCGCTTTCGACGCCTGCGCCCTGCAGACCCGCGACCTTCTCGAAGCCATGCGCGCCGATGCGCCGGAAGCCTTCAAGGCGGGCGTGGAGATGCGGATCGACGGCGGCATGTCGCGCAGCGCCTGGTTCAGCCAGCGCCTCGCCGACCTGACGGGCGTCGGCGTCTGCCGCGCGACCTACCAGGAGACGACGGCGCTCGGCGCGGCCCTCTTCGCGGGGGTCGGCGCAGGCGTCTATGCCGATGTCGCGCAGGCGGCCGCGTCGCGCCCGAAGACCGAGGCCTACGCGCCGGCCATGCCGGAGTACCGCCGTGAAGGCGCCTACGCCCGCTGGCTCGACGCTGTGGCCCGGGTGCGCAGCTAGGCGAAGGCCAAGGCCGACCGCCGACGGCGCAGTGTCGCCCCCGCGAGCCCGAAGCCAAGGATCATGAGCGCCCAGGTTTCAGTTTCAGGAACGGGCGCCAGGAAGCCGCGGATCTCGCCGCCCGGGAAGGCGCTCGTGTGGATGTTCAAATAGGCCCGGCCTGCGACGACGCCGTTCAACAAGGCCGCCTCGGCGGTTGGGATTGTCCCGCCGTTTGCCGTGACAAAGGCGGGATTGTAGGTCGAGGCTGCGGAGAGGTCGAAGAGTTGTGAGAAGGTGCCGCTGGTCACGCCAAGCGGGAAGAGCGAGAAGTTTGGCACCTGCGTCGCGACGCCGGCCGTGCCTGTGCCGGGAACCGCCGTGCAGCAGTGGACATGCGAAGCCGTGGTCGGCGCGGTGAGGCCGCTGAACCAGGCGTCGATCTGGACCGTGTTCGCCACGTCGTCGAAGGCGAAGGTGGCGAAGCCCACGCCCGGGCTGGCGTTGCCCTCATTCGGGCCGTTTAGGGTTGCGTTATAAGTGACAATTGCGGATTGGGCGGCGCCGGCTGCACAGAGCAGGGCGGCCGCAGCGCATGACGCGATCAACGTACGAAGCATGGAACATCTCCTGTCAGACTTCGGGAATCCCGTCGCCCGGCGAGCCAACCGCGCGCTACGGTGAAGCTTTACGCAACGTTAACAAAGCTCAGGTTGCTCACTGACACTTTGAAGTCAAGCTAGCGAACGTTGTTGTGCGGAACCCCGTGCTTGACGCTGGGTTCCCCCGGCGCGACCTTATCGGCGATAAGAAGAGAGATGGGAGACGCTCGATGGCGGATGGATCGGTTGCCGGCGTGGCTTCGCTGAAGGGCAAGGTCAGCGCCGAAGAGTGGCAGGCCCGGGTGGACCTGGCCGCGCTCTATCGCCTGGTGGCGCTCTACGGGTGGGACGACCTGATCTACACCCACATTTCGGCCCGGATACCGGGGCCGGAGCATCATTTCCTGATCAACCCCTACGGGATGCTCTTTGAGGAGATCACCGCCTCGTCGCTCGTGAAGATCGACCTGGACGGAAACATCCTCCAGGAGACGCCGTACTTCATCAATCCGGCGGGCTTCACGATCCACTCGGCCATCCACGCCGCCCGGGAAGACGCCAAATATGTGATGCACCTGCATTCCGACCAGGGCGTCGCGGTGGCGGCGCAGAAGGACGGCCTGCTGCCGCTGTCGCAGCACGCGCTGATCGTCCTGCCCAGGCTCGCCTACCACGACTACGAAGGCATCGCCCTGAACCACGACGAGCGTGAGCGCCTGGTGGCCGATATCGGCGACAAGACACTGATGCTGTTGCGCAATCACGGCACCTTGGCGGTCGGCGACACGGCGGCCAACTGCTGGGTCGGCATGTATTATCTCGAGCGCGCCTGCACGATGCAGGTGCAGGCGTTGTCGGCCGGGCGCGCGAATGTGCTCGACGCGCCGGACGCGTCGCAGGTCGAGGTGAAGAACCAGGTCAGCCGCGGGATCGGCGGGGCGTTGGCGTGGCCGGGCTGCCTGCGCAAGCTCGACCGGGAATTGCCCGGCTACGACGCCTGACGGCTCGACGGTGTCAGGAGGGCGCCTCAAATGAGGCGTCCGCTGCATTTTAGCGTCGCTGTTTCAAAGCGGTAACGCGGAGCCATCGTACTGTCACTGGACGTAGTGTATTCGAGCCGCCTAAGAGCGCGCGTTTCTCATGTTGTTGAGCGCCTGTTTTGATCCAGGCGACGGAGTCCTTTGGTTTGTTGCGACGGCATTTTTTCCTCTTTTGCGCCCTAGCGGTCCTGGTCCTCATGGTGGTCGCCGGAGGCCTCAAGCTGGTGGGCGGCAAGAGCGCCGGTCCGGGCGGCGGGCAGGCGGCCCAGGGCGGTCCTGGCGGCGGAGCCGGCAATGCGGCCGGTGGCCGGCGCGGCGGCCCGGGCGGCTTCGGCGGCGGCCCGTCGCAGGTCTCGCTCGCCATGGTCACGTCGCGGACGTTTTCCGACGAGATCGAGGTCCTGGGCGTGGCCAAGGGCCGCCAGTCGGTGACCCTGACCGCGGCGACCACCCAACTCGTCGATCGCGTGCATTTCGCCGACGGTCAGTCGGTGCCGCGCGGCGCGATCCTGGTGGAACTCAAGAACACCGAGCAGGACGCCAGCCTCGCCCAGGCGCAGGCCGCGCTGATCGAAGCCGACCGCGCCTACCAGCGCTACAAGACCCTCGGCCAGCAGGGCTGGGCGTCGAAGGCGCAGATCGACCAGTACGAGGCGGCCTACAAGTCCGCTCAGGCCAACGTCTCGGTCGCCAAGGCGCGGCAGAACGACCGGATGATCCGGGCGCCGTTCGCTGGTGTCGTCGGCCTTTCGGACGTGACGCCCGGCGCCCTGGTGAACCCCGGCGCGCCGATCGTGACGCTCGATGACCTTTCGACCGTGCGGGTCGATTTCCAGGTGCCTGAACGCTACCTTTCGCAGGTGCACGAAGGACAGCCGATCACCGCCAAGGTGGACGCTTACGCCGGCGAAATCATCAAGGGCCGGATCGCCAAGCTCGACACCCGCATCGACGAACGCACCCGCGCCATCACCGCACGCGCCGAGTTCCCCAATCCGCAGAACCGCCTGAAGCCTGGCATGATGGTTCGCGTCGGCGTTGCGCGCGGGGTTCGCCAGAGCCTGAGCGCGCCGGAATCGTCGGTGTCCGTGCAGGGTGAGTCAGCGTTCGTCTATCTGCTGCACCCGGTCGGTCAGCGCACCGTGGTCGAGCAGCGCCCGGTGATCACCGGCGTGCGCCAGGACGGCTTCGTGGAGATAACCGACGGTGTGAAGGCGGGCGACAAGATCGTCGCCGACGGCCTCAACAAGCTGCAGCCCGGACAGCCGGTCCGCGTCGTGGGCCAACGCCCCGGCGGCCCGGGTCGTCCCGGCGGCGCCCCCGTGGCCGGTGACCGGGCCTCTCATGCAGGGGCTCGACCCGCGGCATGATGCTCTCCGACCTCTCCGTTCGGCGTCCGGTGTTCGCCGCGGTGGCGGCGATCATCCTGTGCGTTGTGGGCCTGGCGTCATTCACGGCGCTGCCGGTCCGCGAACTGCCCAGCGTCGATCCGCCGAACGTCTCGGTACAGACGACCTATCGCGGCGCGTCGGCCGAAGTGGTCGAAGAGCGCATCACCCAGGTTATCGAGCGCCAGGTTTCGGGCATCCAGGGCATCGACCGCGTGAACTCCTCGTCGCGCGACGGGACCTCGCGGATCAACATCTCCTTCACCCTCGACCGTAACCTGGACGAGGCGGCCAATGACGTGCGCGACGCTGTCAGCCGGGTCACCGCGCAGTTGCCGGAACAGGCGGACCCGCCGCAGATCGCCAAGGCCAACGCCGACGCGCAGCCGATCCTGTTCCTCAGCCTGATCTCGACGACGCTGAACCGTCTGCAGCTGTCCGACTACGCCAACCGCTATCTGGTGGAGCGGCTTTCGACCGTGCCCGGCGTCGCGACCGTCGGTCTCGGCGGGGCGCAGTTCTATTCCATGCGGATCTGGCTTGATCCCAACGCCATGGCGGCGCGGGGCATCACCGTCGACGACGTGGAGACGGCCCTCAACAGCCAGAATCTCGAACTCCCGGCCGGGGCCCTCGAAGCGCCCGCCAAGGACTTCACCATCCGCGTGGCGCGGGGCTACTCGACGCCCGCGGAGTTCGCGCGGCTGCCGGTGGTGCCCGCCGTTGCGCGCAGCACCGCCCAGAACTCGGCTGCGATCGGCGGCAACTCGGCCGGCGCAGGCGCCGCGGCCGGCGCGCGCAACACCGTCAGCACAACGGCCGGCTCGAGCACGGCCAACGCCTATGTGACGCGGCTGGGCGACATCGCCCGCATCGAGGAGGGGCCGGACGAACGTCGGCGCCTGTTCCGCTCGAACGGCGCCGACCAGGTCGGCATCGCCATTACCCGCCAGTCCCAGGCCAACGACCTGGAGATCTCCGACGGCGTCTACAAGGCGGTGGGCGAGATCAACAAGACGCTGCCCAAGGGCACCAAGTTGATCGTCGCCATCGACTTCTCGGCCTTCACCAAGCACGCGATCCAGGAAGTCTGGATCACCATGGGCATTTCGCTGGGCCTGGTGGCGCTGGTGAACTTCGTCTTCCTGGGGACTTGGCGCGCGGCGCTGATCCCCTCGATCGTGGCCCCGATCTGCATCCTGTCGACCTTCATCGTCCTGGCCCCGATGGGGTTCTCGATCAACCTCCTGACCCTGCTAGCGCTCGTGCTGGCCATCGGGCTGGTGGTCGACGACGCCATCGTGGTGGTCGAGAACATCCAGCGACGCATCGACGAGGGCGAGCCGCCCATCGTCGCGGCGCAGCGCGGCGCACGGCAGGTGTTCTTCGCCGTCGTCGCCACGACCATCGTGCTGATCGCGGTCTTCGCGCCCCTGATGTTCATGCCGGGATACATCGGGCGGCTGTTCGTGGAGCTGGCGGTGGCCATCGCCGCGGCCGTGGCGTTCTCGGCGATCCTGGCGCTCAGCCTGTCGCCGATGCTGGCCTCACGCCTGCTGCGTCCCGCCCAGGGCGAGGGCTGGCTGGCGCGCAAGGTGGATGGCGGCATGCACCGGCTGCGCAACTCCTACCATGCGTCGCTGGACGCCCTCCTGGGGCGCCGCTCCGCCTCGATCTCGGCCTTCGTACTGGTGATCGGCCTGGCTTTCGCGGCGGCGTACCTGTTCAGCACCCTGCCCAAGGAGCTCGTGCCCAACGAGGACCGCGGGCGGGTGGATATCGGCATCCAGGCTCCGGAAGGCGCGGGCTACGACTACACCCTGCGCGCGGCCAAGCAGGTCGAGGGCCGGTTGGCTCAGTTGCTGAAGGACGGGACCATCGAGCGCTGGACCGTGTCCCTGCCAGGGTTCGGCGGCACGCAGTACAACACCGGCACCGCCAACGCCGTGATGAGCGACACCAAGAAGCACACCATCACGTCGCAGGACCTCGCCGCGCAGCTCAACAAACAGTTCCAGTCGATCACCTCGGCCCGCGTGATCGCGTCGGTGCGACCCAGCATCCAGCGCAGCACGGGCGGTGGGGGCGGTGGGGGCGGCAGCAACATGGACCTCATCGTGCTCGGCAACGAGTATCCCGAGATCAATGCGCTGGTGCAGCCGCTGCTGGCGGCCGCTCAGAGCAATCCCGGCATGGCGCGGCCGCGCATCGAGTACGAACCCACCAGCCCGCGTCTGCTCGTCGACATCGACAAGGAGAAGGCCGCTTCGCTCGGCGTTTCGGCTCAGTCGGTCGGCCGCGCGCTGCAGGCGCTGTTCGGTTCGGAGAAGGCCACGACCTACATCAAGTCCGGCCAGGAATATGACGTCATCCTGCAGACCGAGCGGTCGCAGCGCGAACAGGAATCGGATCTCAGCAAGGTCTATGTGCGCACCAACGCCGGCGCCTCGGTGCCGCTGTCGGCGGTGACGACGACCAAGGTGAGCGGCGATACGCCCAACCGGCCCAGGCTCGATCGCCAGCGCTCGATCACCCTCTCGGTGCAGCTGAACCCCGGCTACACGGTGGGCGAGGCCGTCACCTTCTTCCAGAACGAGATCAAGAAGCAGCCGACCGGCCTGAACTACAAATGGGGCGGCACGGCGCGCGACTACCTGGAGGCCGGCGGCTCGGTGGGCCTGGCGTTCGGGCTGGCGCTGCTCCTGGTGTTCCTGGTGCTGGCCGCGCAGTTCGAGAGCTGGATCCACCCGGCGGTGATCATGCTGACTGTGCCGGTGGCGGCGCTGGGCGGCCTCTTCGGCCTGCTTATCGCGGGTTCGACGATGAACACCTACAGCCAGATCGGGTTGATCATCCTGGTGGGGATCGCCGCCAAGAACGGCATCCTGATCGTCGAGTTCGCCAACCAGCTCCGCGACCAGGGCCTGTCGATCCGTGAGGCGGTGATCGAGAGCGCCTCGCTGCGCCTGCGTCCGATCATCATGACGTCGATCTCGGCGGCGGCGGGCGCGATCCCGCTGATCGTCTGGGGCGGGGCGGGCGGCGAGAGCCGCAAGACCATCGGCGTCACCATCTTCTTCGGGGCGATCTTCGCGACCCTGGTGACCCTGTTCATCGTGCCGGTGTTCTACAATCTGCTGGCGCGCTTCACGAAGTCGCCGCAGGCCACCGCGCGCCGCATCGAGGCCTTTGAGGAAAACGAGAAGGCCGCCGTCGCCAACGCCGCCGAATAGGCGCCCGGTTCCAAACGAAAATGGCCTTCCCCGTCGCCGGGAAAGGCCAAGAGCGAGCTCCGGTCGGACGGGGACGTCGCGGCTCCGGAGCGCCCGCGCGTCGCCTTGGGGGGCGGCGTGCGCGCGGCTGTCGACTGGAAGATGTTGTTCAGGTTCGACAGGGGCAGCATGCCCTCGCGAAACCTACGCGTCAAGGTTGTGTAGATTAACTATCCTCGCCACTAGCGCGAGCCCGCGCCTGGGCGATCCGCCTAGGGCTTGTAGCCCGTCTGGATCATCAGATAGGCGATGACGTCGGTGCGGTCCTTCGGGTCCTTGAGGCCCGCGAACGTCATCTTGGTGCCGGGGATCATCACCTTCGGATCGGTGATCCAGGTGTCGAGGTGGGCGGCGTCCCAGGTGAAGCCCGCGGCCATCATCGGATCGGAGAACTTGAAGCCCGGGCGAACGCCCGCCTTCTCGCCGAGGATATGGTAGAGGTTGGGACCCGTCATGACCGGCCCGCCGTCGCTGAGCGTATGGCAGGACGAGCAGAGCGCGAATTTCGCCTCGCCGTTGTCGATATCGGCGGCGTTGTAGGGCGCGGGCAGGGTGGCGAGGATCGCCTTCTTCTGCTCGGCCGTCAGTGGCGCAGCGGCCGGCGCCGCGGCCTGGTCTGTCGTGCTGCTGGCCGCCGGCGTGCCCGTCGAGGACTTGCCGCAACCTGACAGACTGACGGCGATGGCGGTGGCGACGAGCGTCAAACCCAAGCGGCGCATGCAAATCTCCTCGGACGAAACGGCGCGCAAGCTACCTCGAAGCTCGGCCGATGCAAGCCGCCTAACGCCGCCGGCGCCGTTCGCGGTTCACGGCCTCGTCCAGCGCCTGCAGGAACTTCGAACGGTCGCCGGCCGAGAAGGGCCGCGGACCGCCGGTGATCTCACCGGTCGAGCGGATGTGCTCCATGATCGAGCGCTGGGCGAGGGCCGAGCCGATCGAGTCCGGCGTGAACGGCCGCCCGTTCGGCGCGATGGCCGCGCCCTGCGCCTTTATCACCCGGTCGGCCAGGGGAATGTCGTTGGTGATCACGATGTCGCCGGGCGCCACCCGCTCTGCGATCCAGTCGTCGGCTACGTCCGGCCCGGCGTCGACGATCATCCGCTCGATCAGCTTGGACGGCGGGATGGCGATAAAGCTGTTGGACACCACCGTAGTGGTCAGGCCGTAGCGCGCCGCCACCTTGTAGACCTCGTCCTTCACCGGGCAGGCGTCGGCGTCGATGAAGATGCGCATGGCGAAGCTCTGGGGCGGAGGATGGTGCCGGATGAGGGACTCGAACCCCCGACCTTCGGTTTACAAAACCGCTGCTCTACCAGCTGAGCTAATCCGGCCGATCTTGCCGGAGCGATGCCATGACCGGTCGCGGGCAGCAACCCCGCAGACGCGCCGGCGCCTCTAGACGGCGACCTGCTCGGGGTGGGTGACGTAGTGGTTTAGGTCGGCCAGGGTGCGGCGCCAGGCGTCCGCCATGGCCGGCGTCCAGTCGGGGCCGCAGCTCTCCTGCACGACTTCCGCGACGAGCGGGAAGAAGGTGGCGAAGACGTCCGGCGGCACGTCGTAACCGGCGTGGGTCACGACCTCGGTCTGGATCAGGTGGTCGGCGAAGTGCCGCGTGCGGATGAAATCGAGGATCGCCTCGAACGTCCGCATCAGCATCTCGCCCCTGATGGCGCCAGTGGTGTCGCGCCAGAACAGCGCCTTCATCTCCGGCTGCCGTTCGAAGAGCCGTTCATAGAC
>JBOHKZ010000441.1:0-3523 GCA_050729355.1 Phenylobacterium sp.
CCCTCAGCTTGGGTCCCCCGGATCAGCCTTTAGCTGACCGGAGGATGACGAAAAAGGAGATGATGCCCCTCACCTCCCCCGCGAAGCGGCGGGAGGTAATGTCCGAAAGCCGCGAGCCGGTGGCGGCGAACGCCCCTATATTCACACCATGACCCAATACACCCTCTTTGAAACCGTCATCGGCTGGGCGGGCCTGGCCTGGACCGACAAGGGCCTGGTGGGTGTGCATCTGCCGGACTCCGATCCCGAGCTCTCGCGCCGGTCGTTCCTGCGCAAGTTCCCGGACGCCGTCGAAGCCGCGCCGACGCCGGCGATCGAGAAGGTCATCGCCGACATCCGCGAGCTGATGACCGGCAAGTCGGTGGACCTGCTGGACGCCCAGATCGACATCGCCCGGGTCCCCGAATTCAACGCGAAGGTCTACGCCATCGCCCGCGCCATACCGCCCGGCGAGACTCTGACCTATGGCGAGATCGCCACGCGGCTGGGCGACCGGCTGCTGGCGCGCGACGTCGGCGCGGCGATGGGGGCGAACCCCTGGCCGATCGTGGTGCCCTGCCACCGCGTGACGGCGGCCGGCGGCAAGCTCGGCGGCTTCTCGGCCCGCGGCGGCGCCTCGACCAAGCTGAAGCTCCTCACCATCGAGGGCGCCGCCATCGCCACGGCCCCGCCCGCGCCGCCCAAGCGCGCGAAGTCCGCTCCACCACCCCAGGCCGATCTCTTCGGCTGATCTGATCAGCCCGAGGTCATCCGCCCGTAGAGCTCGGCCAGCACGCCGATCGCCCGCTCGGTCTCGGCGCGATCGATCACCTCGTGGTCGTCGCCGTAGCCGAACATGTCGCCGCCCCACAGCGCCTGGACGACGATGCCGTCACGCCGCGAGAGCATGCTGACGTCCTTGTAGAAGACGCCGTAGTTCACCTCGGGCTGCGGGATCAGCCAGCCGATCTGGCCGCGCACCGGCGTGACGCTCTCGTCCTTGCAGAGCGCACGCGCGCCGTAGCCCGGGCAATTGATCACCACCTTCTCCTTCAGCCGGCCAAGCTCGCTCAGGCTGTGGAACTCGCGCCGCTCGACGCGTCCGCCGCCGGCCAGGAAGTCGGCCATCAGGGTGTGGCTGTAGTCCGCGACATTGAACTGCATCGACGAGGTTCGCCGCACCCGCTCCCCCGGGAACGGCGTGGCGCCGGCCGGCAGCAACTCGGCCCGGGGGGTGATGTCGCGGATGCGGTCCCCGTAGTTGGCGAACTCCAGCGGGGCGGGCGCGTTGGCAAGCGGCGGCGGGTCGTGGTCGGGCGGATCGGAGAGGAAGTAGCGGTCGCTCCACTCCACCGGATTGCCGGGCAGGCCGAGGTAGCGCCGGAAGCGCTTGAACGAGATCCGCGCCATCTCTTCCCACAGCACGGCGAACTGCGGCCCGGCGTCGGCGAGCGCGATGCGGCTGTCCGGCGTCCAGCTCCCGGTGGCGCGCGCCGAGCGCGTGTCCGGCAACAGGTCCCTGGCGTAGATCGTCACCTTGGCCCCGGCTTCCTGCGCCAGGATCGCGGAGGTCAGGCCGAGCGCGCCGCAGCCGACCACCGCCACGCTGGCGGGGTTGGTCGCCATGGCCTTGCGCACCGCCAACGTCCCGGAGCCCCAGGACAACGACCAGCCCGACCCGCCGTGGCCGTAGTTGTGCACCACCAGGGCGTCGCCGACCGGCTCGGCGTCAAGCCTGGGCCCGGCGGCGCGGAACGGCCGCAGGCAGACGGTGATGTCGAACACTCGATCCATGCGTGCGTGCAGCGGCGCGATCGGCGGCCGCCGATCGGCGTAGGGCGTCACGTAGGGCGCGGGGGCCGGACGTGCGGCCGGCGTCGGGGCCTTGGCCAGGGGCGCCGTCGCACACCCGCCCAGGCCGATCAGCCCGCCGCCCGCCAGGCCCGTCATCAGGCGTCGCCGGCTGAGGGTCTCTATCGTGCTCATGAACCGCCCCCGCCGCCCGCGCCTCCCTGAGCTTTAGCGGCGGTCGGCCACGCGGGGAAGGCGCGACAAGGGGCGTGATGACAGCTCCCGCGACGCCCGCTAACACCGAGACATGGCCATCGGCGTTTTCGATTCCGGGGTGGGCGGGCTCTCGGTGCATCACAAGCTGGTGGACCGGTTCCCGAGCGCCGATTTCATCTATCTCGCCGACCAGGCCAACACCCCCTACGGCGGGCGGCCCGGCGAGGAGATCGTCGTCCTGACGCGCGCCGGCTGCGAGCGGCTGTTCGCCGAGGGTTGCGACCTGGTCGTGCTGGCCTGCAACACCGCCTCGGGCATCGCCCTTCGTCGCCTGCAGCAGACCTGGCTGCCCGGCTACCGGCGCGAGCTCGGCCGGCCGGTCAATGTGCTGGGGATCATCGTCCCGACCATCGAGGCGGCCACCGGCCTGCCCTGGGAGCACGAGGCCGAGCGGCGCGGCGACAAGGTGGAGAAGCTGGACATCCTGGCGGTGTTCTCGACGCCCGCCACGGCGGCCTCCCGGGTCTACGAGATCGAGATCGACAAGCGCCGGCAGGACGTGGCGGTGTTCTCGCAACCCTGCCCGGAACTGGCCGGGATGATCGAGGCCGGAGCGCCGCGCGAAGAGCTGGCCGCCGCGATCCAGGGCCATGTGAAGGCGATCACCTCGCGGATCGGCCGGGCGCCAGACCGCGCGATCCTGGGCTGCACCCACTACGAGATCACCGCCGACCTCTTCCGCGAGGCCCTGCCGCCCGGCACGCCGCTGATCCACCAGCCGCAGGCCACCGCCGACGCCCTGGCGCGCTATTTCGAACGGCACCCGGAATACGACATCGGCTCCGGCGCCGTTCGTCGCTTTCTCACGACCGGTCGTCCCGGCGTGCAGTCGAGCCTGGTTGAAGCCTTCTGGGGAGGACCGCTAAGCTTCGAGCGAGCTTAGGGGACATCCTGATGAAGAAGCTGATCGTCGCCGCCGGGTTGCTGCTGGCGAGCGCCGCCCACGCCGAGGTGACGGACAAGTCCGCCGCGGGCTTCGAGGTCACCGAAAAGGCCACGATCGCCGCCCCGGCCGCCAAGGTCTACGCCGCCCTGCTGACGCCCGGCGCCTGGTGGAACAAGGACCACAGCTGGTCGGGCAACGCATCGAATCTCTCCATCGACCTGGCGACCGGCTGCTTCTGCGAGAAGCTGCCCAAGGGCTTCGTGCGGCACATGACGGTGGTGTTCGCCGACGGCGCCACGACCCTTCGCCTGTTCGGGGGGCTGGGGCCGATGCAGTTCACCGGCGCCTCGGGCCATCTGGCCTTCGTGCTGAAGCCGGCCGGCGACAAGACCGAGCTGACCCTGACCTACGACGTCGGCGGCTACGCCAAGGGCGGGCTGGCCGAGAAATGGGCGGCCCCGGTCGACGGCGTGCTGGGCGAAGCCGCGGGGCGGCTCAAGACGTACGTCGAGACCGGTAAGCCGGGCTAGCCGCGAGCGTCAGGGCTTCGTCGAGCCGGGCGCCCTCGGCATAGGCCGCAAGGTCCGGCGT
>JBOHKZ010000442.1:0-22321 GCA_050729355.1 Phenylobacterium sp.
ACGCCGTTCCGCGCCTGGAGTCCCCCATGGTCGCCCTGAGCGAACGCAAGATCGCGATCGTCAGAACCCTGGTCGAATCCGCGCCGGACCGTGTGGTGGGGCGCCTGCAGGAGGCCCTGGTCGATTCCGCCGGCGACACCGTCCTGGCGGGCGTGAGGCGCCTGGTCGAGATCGAGGCCGCCGACCGGCGCCTGCGCAACGCGATCCTGCGGCCGATCGCCCCGATGTGCGTGGGCGACGGCGCCGACGACCGCCGCCTGACATTCCCGGCCCGGGCGCTGCCGCATCTGTGGCACGGCCTGCGGGACGTGGCGCCCGACGTCATCGCCGACCTCGAGACCATGGTCGAGGACGAGGACTTCGAGGAGACCGCGGGCCGCTCCTTCGACGCCCTCACCCGCCTGGCGGCGGGCGCGCTGCGCGCCCGCGAGCAGCGCGACTTCCTCGTGGCCTCCGAGCTCTGCGACCGCGTCAGGCCTGGCGGCGCCGACGCGCTCGCCGCCTGCATCGACCTGGCTCCCATCGTCCGCAAGACGCTCACCAGACTGCCGGACTGGATCGGCCACTCCGGCGAGGACACCGCCGCGGCGTCCCGGATCGCCTACAAGGACGCCGTGGCGATCTCCGAAGACGCGGGGCCGCGGTTCTTCGAAATGATCGCGGCGCAACTTTCACCGACCTGGATGGTGCTGCGCGTCATCTCGTCGGTGATGGACAAGCCCACCGAGCGCTACCTGGCCGACTCCGAAGCCGGCGGGTTCGGCGAGCGGGTGATGAGCGAGATCGACGACGCGCTGGTGGCGATCAGCAAACTCGACATGGACGCCGGGCCCGGCGCGGGGCGCAAGGCCGGCCGGCTCGTCGAGCTCATCGCCCACCAGACGATGGAGCTGGAGGCCTGCATAGAGCTCGACCGCGATCACGGCTGGGGCCACCGGATCGTCAATCAGCGCAAGTCCCTGGCCAACCTCGTGGAGGGCTGCCTGCGCGAGGCCGAGAAGATGGCCGCGGTCGCTCTCCCGACCGAGATGGCTGGCAAGCAGCGCATGCACCGCAAGCTGCCCAGGCTGACCGTCGCGCCGGAGCATCGCGCTGTGGTCCGCGCGATGACGCTGCTGGGCTTCACCCAGGAGATCCGCGTCAGCGCCAGCTATGCGGGGTTCTCGGCCGCCCATTCCAGGGCGCTGGAGAACATCGGGGCCATGCTCGACCACTACATCGAAGACGTGCTCGACCACATCAAGACCGGCGACGCGCCGGACCTTAGCATCGCCGAAGCCTACCTCGGCGTGGCCGCCGATTTCTTCCAGCTGGTGCGCGACGAAAAGACCGCCGCCCTCATCCGCCGGCGCGCTGCGTCCGCTTGCCACGGCGAGGGTTCGGCCCACGGCGACGCGCAGGCCGGATGACGCACTCGCGCTAGCTGACGCTTTCGGCTACACGCGCGGCATGATCGCCTTCTGGGTGACAGCCGGCGTGCTCTCGGCTGTCGCAGCCATGCTTGTCCTGTTCCGCGCCGCCAAGGCCGCCACCCTGGCCGAGCCGGTGGAAGCGACCCCAATCCTCTATCGCCGCCAGATCGCCGAGATCGGCGACCTTGCCGACCGCGGCCTGCTGGGCGCGGCGGAACGCAAGAGCGCCGAGGCCGAGGCCGCGCGCCGGATGCTGGCGGCCGCCGACCAGCCCGCGGAGGTCTGGACCACGCAGGCGCCGGGCCGCGGGCCGGTCCTCCTGGCGGTCATCGCCGCGCCCGCGCTAGCGCTTGGCCTCTACCTAGGGCTCGGTTCGCCGGGCATGGCCGACCAGCCCTTCGCGGGTCGGCTGCAGCATTGGCTGGCCGCCAACCCGGCCAGCCTCACGCCGCCGGAAATGGCCGCGGTGCTTGGCAAGCTCACCAAGGAGCGCCCCAACGATCCGGAAGGCTTCCGCTATCTCGCGCTCGCGGAGGGCGCGGCGCAAAATCCGGCCGGCGCCGTGCGGGCGCTGCATCGGGCGATCAAGATCGCGCCGGAACGCGCCGACCTTTGGGAAATGCTGGGCGAAGCCCTGATCATGCAGGCCGGCGGCGAGGTGACGTCCGACGCCCGGGCCGCTTTCGCCGAGGACCTGAAGCGCGATCCCAAGGCCATCGCCGCCCGCTTCCATCTGGCCCGCGCCAAGATCGAGGGCGGCGACAAGGCGACGGGTCTCGCCGAATGGCGGGCGCTGGCCGCGGACATTCCGGCCGGCGATCCGCGCCTGGCTGCGCTCAACGAGGCGATAACCGAGGCCGAGGCGGCGCCTGCCGCGCCGGCCGCTGCGCCGGTCTCGGGTGAACAGATGGCGGCCATCCGCGGCATGGTGGCGGGCCTGGCCGAACGGCTGAAGGCCCAGCCCGACGACCCCGAAGGCTGGGTGCGGCTGGTCCGCGCCTATGCCGTGCTGGGCGAGACCGCCAAGCGCGAGGCGGCCCTGAAGGACGCCAGCACCCGCTTCGCGAAGCGACCGGATATACTCGATCAACTCGCCAAGGCGGCGAGCGCGGAGCCCATGCGATGAGCTGGCTGCCCAAGTCCCCCAAGGCGCGGCGACGGTTGACGCTGGTCGCCGCCATCGCGCCGGTTCTGGCGATCGCCGTCGGCCTGACGCTCTGGGGCCTGAAGGACTCGATTTCGTTCTTCTACACGCCGTCTCAGGCCGACGCGGCCAAGCCGCCGCCCGGACGTTCGATCCAGCTCGGCGGACTGGTCAGCCCCGGATCGGTGGTCAAGCATTCCGACGGCCGGGTCGACTTCGTGGTCGCCGACAAGATCTCGACCGACAAGGTCAGTTTCCAGGGCGACCTGCCGGACCTGTTCCGTGAAGGCCAGGGGATCGTCGCCGTCGGCGCCTTCCGCCAGGACGGCGTCTTCGAGGCCAAGCAGGTCCTGGCCAAGCACGACGAACGCTACATGCCCAAGGAAATCGCCGACGCGCTCAAGGAACAGGGCGAATGGCGTGGCGACGGCAAGGCCCCGGCCTATGAGAAACCCAAGACCCCATGATCGCTGAATCCGGCGCCTTCGCGCTGATCCTCGCCCTGGCGTTCGCGATCGCACAGACCGCTCTCTCGGCCGCCGGCCGGGCGCGCCGATCGACCGTGCTTGCCGCCGCGGGCGAGGGCGCGGCGCTGGTGTCATTCGCCGGCGTGGCGCTGGCCTTCGGGTGCCTGGTCTACGCCTTCGTCACCTCGGACTTCTCGGTGGCGAACGTGGCGCAGAACTCCCACACCGAAAAGCCGCTGCTTTACCGGGTGGCCGGAGCCTGGGGCAGCCACGAGGGATCGATGCTGCTCTGGTGCCTGGCCCTGACCGGCTATGGCGCGGCCGCGGTGGCGTTCGGACGCAGCCTTCCTCGAGGACTTAAGGCCTCGATGGTCGCCGTCCAGGGCGGCCTCGGGACGGTGTTCCTGGCCTACACGGTCTTTGCGTCCAATCCCCTGGCCCGGATCGTTGCGCCGCCCGTGGAGGGCCGCTCGCTCAATCCGCTGCTGCAGGACCCGGCGCTCGCGGTGCACCCGCCGTTCCTCTACGCGGGCTACGTCGGCATGTCGGTGGTCTTTTCGCTGGCCGTGGCGGCGCTCATCGAAGGCCGCGTGGACGCCGCCTGGGCGCGCTGGATCCGGCCGTGGGCGCTGGCCGCCTGGAGCCTGCTGACGGTCGGCATCACCCTGGGGTCGTTCTGGGCCTATTACGAACTGGGCTGGGGCGGCTGGTGGTTTTGGGACCCGGTCGAGAACGCCTCCTTCATGCCCTGGCTCGTGGCCACCGCCCTGCTGCACTCGGCCGTCGTCACGGAGAAGCGCGGCGCGCTCGCCGGCTGGACGCTCTTCCTGTCGCTCGCGGCCTTCTCGTTCTCGATGCTGGGCGCCTTCCTGGTGCGGTCGGGCGTGCTGACGTCGGTGCACGCCTTTGCGGTGGATCCCAAGCGCGGGGTGCTGCTTCTGATCATCCTCGGCCTGACCACGGGCGCAGGCTTCACCCTTTTTGCATGGCGCGCGCCGAAGCTGGCGCAGGGCGGCCTCTTCGCCCCGGTCAGCCGCGAAAGCGCGCTGGTGCTGAACACCATCCTGCTGGCCGCGGCCACGACCACCGTGCTGCTCGGCACCCTCTATCCGCTGATCCGGGAAGCCATCACCGGCGAGGCGATCTCGGTGGGCCCGCCCTACTTCAACCTGACCTTCACGCCGCTGATGGCGGCGCTGGCGATCTTGCTGCCCGCCGGGCCCTTGCTGGCCTGGAAGCGCGGCGACGCGCAGGGCGTGGCCCAGCGGTTGTGGATCGCCGCCCTGATCGCGCTCGGCATCGCGCTCCTGGCCTACGCCGTGATCAGTCCGCGCAAGGCGTTCGGCGCCGCGGGCATCGGCATGGGATCGTGGCTGATCGCCGGCGCCGTCGCCGAGCTCGTCGAGCGCACGCGGCTCTTCAGGATCTCCGCCGTCGAGAGCCTGCGCCGCCTGGTGGGCCTGCCGCGCGGCGCGTGGGGGATGACCCTGGCGCACCTGGGCCTCGGCGTCTTCGTGCTGGGCGCCTGTTTCGAGACGGGCTGGAAAGCCGAGTCCGCCGAGACCCTGCGCATCGGCCAGACGCTGAACGTCGGCGCCTATCACCTGACGCTCGACGCGGTGCGGGATGTTGACGGTCCGAACTATGACGCCGAGCGCGCCCTGATCCACGCAACCCGCGACGGCAAGCCGGTCTGCACCGGCGAACCCGAGCGGCGGTTCTATCCGGCCGGCGGCCAGACGACCTCGGAGGTCGCCATCTGCTACCGCGGCCCGTCGCACCTCTACATGGTGCTGGGCGAGCGGCGCGAGGCGGCCGGCGCGCCCGTCTGGCTGGTGCGGGCCTACTGGAACCCCTGGGCGACGCTGATCTTCCTGGGTCCGGTGATCATGGGCCTTGGCGGCGTGATCTCGCTTTCGGATCGGCGGCTGCGGCTTGGGGTCGCGCGGCGCCGGCGGGAGCAGCCGGCGTGAGGTGGCGCGGCCTCTTCGCGGCGCTGGCCGGCGTGCTCTGCATCGCCGCGGCCTCCGACCCGGCCGAGCGCCTGCCCGACCCCGCCCAGGAGGCGCGCGCCCGGGCGATCTTCGAGGATGTCCGCTGCCTGGTCTGCCAGAACGAGTCCATTGACGATTCCGAGGCTGAGCTGGCGGGCGATCTGCGCCGCATCGTGCGCGAACAGGTGCGGCAGGGCCGGTCGGACGACGAGATCAAACGTTTCCTCACCGACCGCTACGGCGAGTTCGTGCTACTGACGCCGGCGCTCAACATCGGCAACCTGGCCCTCTGGGGCGGACCGTTCCTGGCGGCAGGCCTCGGAATCTTCCTGCTGTTGCGCCGCCTGCGGAACCGATCGGACAGCGAGGCCCTCGGACAGGAGCTGTCTGCGGACGAGGCGGCGCGCGTGAAGCGGCTGTCGGAAACCGATTCCGCCTGACATGATTGCGCCCAACAACGGTCGGATTGCGGAGCTGAGGGTGACCTAAACGTAACTTGAGCGCGGTTGCGCTCTCGTGCATCGCACCTAGGTTTGTGAGGCGCGTCCGGGACTCCGCGGCGCGCACAGGGAACAGAAGGCTTATGACTTCGAAGAAGACTGGATACCTCCTGGGCGCCGTCGCCGGCGCCGGCGTGATGGCCGCAGCCGTTGCAGGCGCGGGCATGCGACTTCCCTACGCGCAAGCCGATCAGGCGCCGCGCGTGATCAAGGCTTCCACCGCCCCGATCTTCGCGCCGCCTCCGGGCGCGCCCATGTCCTTCGCCGACATCTTCGCCCAGGTCTCGCCGGCGGTGGTCTCGATCAACGTCACCAGCCGCGTGGACGCGAGCGCCCTTCGCCGTATCCCGGGCTTTGAGGGGTTGCCGTTCGGCGGCCAGGCGCCTGACGGCGACGACGACGCGGCTCCGCCGCAGGGTGGCAAGACAGAGAAGGGCCAGCCGCGCCTGCCGACCCAGCAGTCTTCGGGATCGGGTTTCTTCATCTCGGCCGACGGCTACATCGTCACCAACAACCACGTCGTCGAGAACGCCGAGAGCATCAAGGTCGTCCTCAAGGATGAGACCGAGCTTGAGGCCACCGTGGTTGGCCGCGACGAGGGCACCGACCTCGCGGTCATCAAGGTCAAGGGCGGCCGCGCCAACTTCCCGTTCGTGAACTTCGAGAACTCGGCCAAGCCGCGGGTCGGCGACTGGGTGATCGCGGTCGGCAACCCCTTCGGCCTGGGCGGCACCGCCACGGCTGGGATCATCTCCGCCTACGGCCGCGACATCGGTGAGACCTTCGTCGACTACATCCAGATCGACGCGCCGATCAACCGGGGCAACTCCGGCGGCCCGACCTTCGACATCTATGGCCGCGTGATCGGGGTGAACACCGCGATCTTCTCGCCTTCCGGCGGCTCGGTCGGGATCGGGTTCGCGATCCCCGCCGAGGTGGCCGACAACGTCACCAAGCAGCTGATTTCCGGCGGCAAGATCCAGCGCGGCTACATCGGCGCGACGATCCAGAACTTCACGCCTGAGATGGCCGAGGCGCAGGGCCTTGGCGACCAGAAGGGCGCCATCGTCTCCGACCTGGTGCCCGGCGGACCGTCGGCGCGCGCGGGCCTTCTGCCCGGCGACGTGGTGATCGCGATCAACGGCGTTTCGGTGAAGACCTCGTCCGAGCTCACCCGCGAAGTCGCCAAGGCCAAGCCTGGCGACGCCCTGCGTCTCGACGTGATCCACGACGGCAAGCGCAAGACCATTGAAGTGCGTTCGGGCATCCGCCCGTCCGAGAAGGACCTGGCCAGCAACGACAACACCCCCGGCGGCCGTCAGGGCCCCGGCGGGGCGACGCCGCCGACCGCGCAGGCGCCGGCGGTGATCGGGCTCTCGCTTGTGCCGCTGGACGAAGCCGCCCGGCGCGGGCTGAACCTGCCGCCCGAACTGCGCGGCGCCGTGGTCGGCGCCGTCGACCAGAACTCCGACGCGGGCCAGAAGGGCCTGAAGCGCGGCGACGTGATCGTGCGGGCCGGCAACCGTCCGGTCGCCTCGGCGTCCGACCTGGCCGCCGAAGTCGACGCCGCCAAGAAGGCCGGCCGCGCCAGCGTCCTGGTCGGCGTCTACCGCGCAGGCCGCACGACCTTCCTGCCGCTCAAGGTTTCAGGCTAGGTTCGCGAGTGCGCGGGGGCGGAATCACATGCGGATCCTGATTGTCGAAGACGACCTGGAAGCGGCCGAGGCCATGGATCGCGGCCTGAGCGAGGCGGGCAACGCCTGCACTCGCGCCGCCGACGGCGAAGAGGGTTTGGCCGCAGCCCGGGACGGCGAGTTCGACGTGATGATCGTCGACCGCATGATGCCCAAGATGGACGGCGTCACGCTGATCGAGACCATCCGGCGCGAGGGCGACCAGACCCCGGTGCTGTTCCTCTCCGCGCTCGGCGAAGTGGGCGACCGGGTCGCGGGCCTGCAGGCCGGCGGCGACGACTACCTGGTGAAGCCCTACGCCTTCGCCGAGCTGATCGCCCGGGTCGAGGCGCTGGCGCGGCGGCGTGAGACCGGCTCCGTCCAGACCCTGCTGCGGGTCGGCGAACTGGAGATGGACCTGATCGGCCGCACCGTGCACCGCCAGGGCAAGGAGATCGACCTGCAGCCCCGTGAGTTCCAGCTCCTGGAATTCATGATGCGCCACGCCGGCCAGTCGGTGACCCGGACCATGCTGCTGGAGAAGGTCTGGGAATATCACTTCGATCCCCAGACCAACGTCATCGACGTGCACATCTCGCGCCTGCGCTCGAAGATCGACAAGGGGTTCGACCGGGCCATGCTGCAGACCGTCCGTGGGGCGGGCTACCGCCTCGAGGCTTAAGGGTAGGGCGCATCCATGCGCCTGCCGCGCATATTCCGAACGACGCCGTTCAGGCTGACGCTGCTGTTCCTGGCGCTGTTCGCCAGCGCCGCCAGCGCCTTCCTGGCCTACATCTATGTGGCGACGGCGGGTGAGGCGACGCGGCGCACCGACCAGGAGATCACCCGCGAGATGCAGTCGCTGGTGGCGACCTACGATCGCGCCGGCATCGACGCCGTGAACCAGTCGCTCATCGAGCGCGCCGCCAGCGAACGGCCGTTCCTCTACCTGCTGATGAACAGCGCCCAGAAGCGCATCTCGGGCTCCATCGAGGAGTCGCCGGTGGAGAAGTTCACCGGCCCGCCGACCTGGACGACCTTCTCTGTCACCGACGTGGACGGCCAGGGCCGGACCGTCAAGCACCCCGCGCGCGGTCTGCAGGAGCAGTTGGCCGGCGGCCAGATCCTGTTCGTCGGGGCCGACGTCGGCGAGGACGAGGCCTACGTTGGCAACATCACCCGCGCGCTCTGGGGGGCGGGCGCCTTGGCGATCGTGCTCGGCCTTTCGATGGGCGTGCTCGTCAGCCGCAACGTCTCGCGCAGCATGACCAGCCTGATCGAGGTGGTCGACGCCGTGCGCAACGGCGACCTGGCGGCCCGCGCCCACGTCCGCGGCGCCCGCGACGAATTCGACGAGCTGGCGCTGGGCCTCAACGAGATGCTGGATCGCCTGGAGCGGTCGATGGCCGGCCACAAGCACGCCGGCGACGCCATCGCCCACGACCTGCGCTCGCCGCTCACCCGGCTGCGCGCCCGGCTGGAGACGGCCTCGATGGACGTCGACGCCGGCAAGGGCGATCCGACCAAGGCGCTGGCCCAGGCGCTGGAAGACACCGACGGCGTGCTGAAGACCTTCGGCGCCGTGCTCTCGATTGCGCGGCTGCAGGCGGCCGGCGTGGCGCCCGACCCGCAGCTCTTCGACCCGGCCGAACTCGCCGCCGATATCTCCGAGCTCTACGAGCCGCTCTGCGAGGACAAGGGCATCGACTTCGCCGCGGAGTTCTCCAAGGACTTGCAGGTGCGCGGCAACCGCGAGTTCCTGGCCCAGGCGCTCGCCAACATCCTCGACAACGCCGTGAAGTACACGCCCGCGGGCGGCGCGATCATGCTGCGCGTGCGGCGACGCTCTTCGGGCGAGGTGGAGTATTCCGTCACCGACACCGGCCCCGGCGTGCCGGACGAGGACCGCGAACGGGTGGTCCAGCGCTTCGTGCGCCTGGAAAACAGTCGCAACCAGCCGGGCGCTGGCCTTGGCCTTTCCCTGGTGGTCGCCGTCGCCGAGGCGCACGGGGGACGGCTGGAGCTGACGGAGGGTCCCGGCAAGGTCGGCGAGATGGGGCCGGGCCTGCGAGTCGCCCTGATCCTGCCGCGCGCGGCTTGACCCGCGTCCCCGAACGGCGGAATTCCCAGGCGATGCGCCTCGTGGACCAGATGAAGCCTTGCGGGCCGGTGGCCGACGAAAAGGCCGCCGAGCGGGCGAGCAACGTCGTGGCCGAGGCCCTGGGCCCTGAGTTGCTGGAGACGGCATGGCCGGCGTTAGCCCCGATCTTCGGCGCCTCGCCCTACCTCGTCAGCCTGGCGCGGCGCGATCCCAGGCGGCTCGCCGAGTTGCTGGCGGGCGACCCGGATGCGCGGCTGGGCGACATCCTGGGGCGCACGGCTGCAGCCGCCGCACTCGATGGCGACGCCGCCACAGTGACCCTCCGCAAGCTGAAGGCGGAACTGCACCTGCTGACCGCGCTGGCCGATCTTGGTGGCGTCTGGGACCTCGATCAGGTGACCGGCGCGCTCACCCGGTTCGCCGACGCCGCGGTCGCCGCCGCCCTCGTCGTCGCCGCCAAGGCCGAGTTGGACGCCGGCCGGCTGATGCGGCTGGGGGAGGGCGCGGAAGGCCCGGTTCCCGGCTGGTTCTGCATCGCCATGGGCAAGCAGGGCGCGTTCGAGCTGAACTACTCCAGCGACATCGACGTCTCGGTCTTCTTCGAGCCGGACGCCCTGCCGCTGGCCCCCGGCGTCGAGGCCCAGGCGTTCGCGGTCCGCCTCACGCAGCGGCTTTCCGACCTGATGCAGGCGCGCACGCCGGACGGCTATGTCTTCCGTATGGACCTGCGGCTCCGGCCGGATCCCTCCTCGACCCCGCATGCGGTGCCGGTCCCCGCGGCGATCGAATACTACGAGACCGTCGGGCAGAACTGGGAGCGGGCGGCCTTCATCAAGGCGCGGGCCTGCGCCGGAGACCTGCCGGCTGCGCAGGCGTTCCTCACCGAGCTGCAGCCCTTTGTCTGGCGCAAGAACCTCGACTTCGCGGCCATCGCCGACATCCACTCGATCAAGCGCCAGATCCACGCCCACAAGGTCGACGAGCGCGTGTCGGCCAAGGGCGTCGACCTGAAGCTCGGGCGGGGCGGCATCCGCGAGATCGAGTTCTACGTCCAGACCCAGCAGCTGATCCTGGGCGGCCGCAATCCGGAGCTGCGCAGTTTCCGCACGCTCGACGCGCTGCGGGCGCTCACCGAAGCCGGCCATGTCGCCCCGGCGACGGCAGACGAACTTGCCGAGGCCTATGTGACCCTGCGTGGCGTCGAACACCGCATCCAGATGCTGGCTGACGAGCAGACCCACAAGCTCCCGGAGTCCGACGCGGAACGCCGCCGGGTCGCGGCGCTTAGCGGCTACAGCCGCCTGCCCAGCTTCGATGCGGCGATCACCCGGACCCTGACGACCGTCAACGCCCGCTACGGCGAACTCTTCCAGGAGGAGGAGCCGTTGTCGTCCCGGTTCGGCAGCCTCGTGTTTACCGGGGTCGACGACGATCCCGAGACCGTGGCGACCCTGACGCGGATGGGCTTTTCCAATCCCGCGCGCGTGTCCCAGACGATCCGCAGCTGGCACCACGGCCGCATCCCCGCCACCCGCACGGCGCGCGGCCGAGAGCTCTTCACCCGCCTCGCACCCCGGCTCCTGGAGGCCTTCCAGGCCACCGGCGCGCCGGACGTAGCCTTCAACCGCTTTCGGGATTTCTTCGCGGCGCTGCCGTCAGGCGTGCAGATCCAGTCGCTGTTCCTCGCCCAGCCGAGGCTCTTTGAGCTGATCGTCGAGGTGATGGCCTTCGCGCCGCGGCTCGCGTCCACTTTGGCGCGGCGGCCGGCCGCCATCGACGCGATGCTGGACGGCTCGTTCTTCGAGCCCATCCACATCGCCGAGGACCGCGCGGTGGTCGAGCGCGCGGTGGCCAAGGCCGATGGCTTCGAGGCGGCCATGGACGCCGTGCGCCGGGCGCAGCGCGAGCAGGCCTTCCGGATCGGCGTGCAGGTGATGAGCGGCACGGCCAGCGCCGAGGCGGCCGGCATGGCCTTCGCCGATCTCGCCGACGTCTGCATCGGCGCGCTCGCGCCGGCGGCGCTCGCCGAGGCGGAACGGATCGGCGGCGCCTTCGCAGGCGACGTCGCCGTGGTGGCGCTTGGCAAGAGCGGCTCGCGCGAGATGAACGCCGGCTCGGACCTTGACCTGATGACCCTCTACCGCGCGGCCGACCCGGGTGCGGGGTCCGAGATCAAGGGCTGGGATGCGACGACCTTCTACGGCCGCTTCACCCAGCGGCTGATCGCGGCGCTCTCCACCCAGACGGCGGAGGGCGGGCTCTACGAGGTCGACATGCAGCTTCGGCCGTCCGGCACCAAGGGTCCGGTGGCGGTCAGCGCCGCCGCCTTCGACGGCTATTACCAGCAGGAAGCCGAGACCTGGGAGCTCCTGGCGCTGACCCGGGCGCGGATCGTCTGGTCGACAAGTCCGGCGTTCGCCGACGCGGCGGCGGCTGACATCGAAAGGGCGCTGCGGCGGCCGCGCGATCGGACGAAGACCGCCCACGACGTGCGGGAGATGCGCGAACTGCTGGAACGGGAACGGCCGCCGAAAAGCGAGTGGGACCTGAAGCTGTCGCCGGGCGGGCTGGTGGATATCGAGTTCGCCGCTCAGTACCTGCAACTGGTCCATGCCGGCGACGGCGGGCCGTTGCATCCCAACACGGCGCAGGCGCTCTCGGCGTTCCGCGAGGCCGGCTTAGCGCCTGCAAACGCGGTCGGCGACCTGGAGCGGGCGTGGCGCCTGCAGCAGAACCTCACCCAGCTTTTGAAGGTGGCGCTGGACGGCGACGCCGATCCGAATGGCGAGCCGGCCGCCTTCCGCGCCCTGCTGGCGCGAGCCGGCGCGATGCGCGACTTCCGGCAGCTTCGCAGCCAGCTTGGCGGCGCCCGCGCGGCGGCGCGGAAGGCCTACGACGCCATAGTGCAGCCCTGACGGATAGACGCTAGCCGACGGCGGCGAGGATCGCGGGACCGGTCTGCCGGACCGGCAGCGAGAAGGTGGCGCTGGTGCCCTGGCCGGGCGCGCTGCGCAGGTCGAGCAAGCCGCCGTGCATCTCCACCAGGGCCTTGGTGAGCGCGAGGCCAAGTCCTGTGCCCTGCTGGGTCTTGGCGTGCTGGCTCTCGATCTGTTCGAACGGACGCGCGAGGCGCGCCAGGTCGTCTGGCGTGATGCCGATGCCGGTGTCCTGGACGCTGATCCGCACCCGCTGGCCGACAGCGTCGTCGCGCAGCTCGGCGCGCACGGTCACGCGGCCCCCCCGCGGCGTGAACTTCACGGCGTTGGAAAGCAGGTTCAGCAGCACCTGCTTGATGGCGCGATAGTCGGCTTCCACGTCGGGCAGGTCGTCGAAATCCAGCCGTAGCGCCAGCCCCGCGGCCTCCGCGCGATTGCGCACCAGCCGCAGCGCATCCTCGGCCACCTCTTCGAGCGACATGGGCTCGAAGCGCAGGCTCATCTTTCCGGCCTCGATCTTCGACATGTCGAGGATGTCGCTGATCAGGGCCAGGAGGTGCTGGCCGGAGTTCAGGATGTCCTGGGCGTAGCTGCGGTAGCGCGCATCACCCAGCGGGCCGTACATCTCGGCGATCATGATCTCGGAGAAGCCGTTGATGGCGTTCAGCGGCGTCCGCAGCTCGTGGCTCATGTTGGCCAGGAATTCGCTCTTGGCCTGGTTCGCCCCCTCGGCGCGGACCTTCTCCTGCTCGTACTTGCGGGCCAGTTCCGAAAGCTGCTCCTGACTGCGCTCCAGGTTGACGACGGCGCGGCGCAGCTCGTCTTCGTTGATCCGGCGGGCTTCTTCCTGGGCCTTCAGGGCGGTGATGTCGGCGGCGGTGACCACCAGGCCCCCTTCGGCCGTGGTGCGCTCGGAGATTTGCACCCAGCGCCCGTCCACAAGCTCAGCCTCGCGAACGCCCTTGCGGCCGCCGAGCGCCGGGAACTCCTGGCGCACGGCGAGCTTGGCCAGGGTCTCGAGCTCTTCGCGCTCGATCCCGGGCTTGAGCATCTGCGGCTCCAGCCGAAAGAAGGCGCGGTAGTTGCGGTTGCTCATCAGCAGCCGGCCGTTGCGGTCCCAGAGCACGAAGGCTTCCGAGACGCTTTCGATGGCGTCGCGCAGGCGGGTTTCGGCGGATTGCGCGCGGGCCTGGGCGAGCCGCTCTTCGGTGACGTCGAGGGCCACGCCGATGATCCGCGCGAAGCCGCCCTCGGGGCTCTTGCCGAAGCCCTGGCCGCGGGCGTCGATCCAGACCGGCCGGCCGCCGGTCAGGCTGGGAACCCGGAACGAAACGTCGAAGCCGCCGTAGATCGCCGCCGTCGACAACGCCTCGCGCAGGCCGTCGCGGTGACCCTCGGAGACGCGCTCCAGCACCTGCTGGCCGTCCACCACGCCGCCGCGCCAGCCGAAGAGGGCGGCGGTGACGTCGGACATGAAGATCTTGTCGGCGGCCAGGTCCCATTCCCAGATGCCGCAACGAGCCGCCTCGACGGCCAGGCGGAAGCGCTGTTCGCTGTCGGTAAAGGCCGCGTGCGCGCGCTCGATCCGGCGCGATTCCAGGAGCAGGAGCACGCCGAGCGCGAAGGCGACGCCCAGCGGCGCCATCAGCCACAGCAGTTGCTCGCTCGGCGATTGCGGTCCGCCCATCAGGCGAACGACGGCGACGGCGGTGTAGAGGGCGAGCAGCACCAGGGCCGCCAGGACGGCGACTCGGACGAACCGCTGGGTGGTCGGCGCGCGCGCGACCGCAAGGTCCGCCGGCTGCCCCTCGCGGGACTCCGTCGCGTTGTCGCCCCCGCCTTTGCCCAAGGCCCGCCCAGCCTCCGTACGAAACATAGGTATCTCTTAACCGAGACTAGCCGCTGAGTGGTTAAGCGTCACCGCGAATCCCGTGGCGAATCGTCTCGGCGCGCGGGGCGGCTCTGGGCTGGAATTCCTAACCACGGAAGACACGGAAAGAGCACGGAAGGGGCGTGGGGCCTCATGCTCGCGCGCGGGCGCGGCCATCCATAGACGCGGAGGCCGGAGGTCAACCTGAGCCGTTCCGTGTCCATGGATCCCCGGGACGAGCCCGGGGATGACGAACTTTGGGGAGCGTCGCGCGAATCCCTCGCCTATTCGCCTGAGACGCCGGATCGAAGATTGCGCGACTCCGGTTGCAGGCTCTGGCGGAGCCAGTCCGCGAAGCGCAGGTCGGCGATGCGGGCCTCGTCGCCCGGCAGCAGGGAGCGGTCGTCTAGCTGAGCCCCGAAATAGGGCGCGCGGACGTCGGTGACGACGCAGCGCGGATCCTCGTAGGCGGTGAGCACCTCGGTCGTCAGGTCGTCCAGCCGGAAGCGCTCCGGCCCGGCGACCTCGGTCGTCCTGTTGAGCGGGGCGGCGGTCGCGATGGCGGCCAGGGTCTCCGCCACGTTGATGGCCGCGATCGGCTGGACCAGCGCCGGCGAGACCGCCACGTCGTCATGTCCGCCCGTCTGGACGACGCCGCTGATGAACTCGAAGAACTGGGTCGAGCGCAGGATGGTGAAGGGGATCGGGGAGGCCTTGAGAAGCTCCTCCTGGAGCTTCTTGGCGCGGAAATAGCCGGTGGCCTGCAGGTGGTCGGTTCCGACGATGGAGAGCGCGATGCGGTGCTGGACGCCCGCGGCCTCGCAGGCCGCCGCGAGGTTGTGTCCGGAGGTCTCGAAGAAGCGGATCGCCGCGTCGCCCTCGATGGAGGGGGAATTGGAGACGTCCACGACCACCTGCGCGCCATCAATAGCTGCGGCGAGGCCCTGGCCGGTGACGGTGTTGACGCCGAACGTGGGCGCCGCCTCCACCACCTGGCGGCCGTCCTGCCTGAGCTTGAAGACGAGCCTCTTGCCAATGCGGCCGCTGGCGCCGATCACCACGATGCTCATGTAGGACATCCCCGATTTCCGGCCGAGACGGCCAGTTTCGGCAAGGATAGGCCGACCGCGCGCTGGGTCGAATTGGGGTTTCCCCTAACCGGCCCCGTCTTCCCCCAGGGCCCGGCTGACCAGCTCGAAGACGTTCTTCGAAAGGCCCGGCGCGGCGAGGATGCGCTGCAGCTCGGCTTTCATCAGGGCGCCGAGTTCGGGCTTGTAGCGCCGCCAGCCGCCCAGGGGGTCGACGAGCCTCGCCGCGGTCATCGGATTGAAGCCGTCCACGGCCAGGATCTGGTCGGCCAGGAAGCGGTATCCAGCCCCGCTGGGATCGTGGAACCGAGCCGGGTTGAAGTTGGCGAAGGTCGAGACCAGCGCCCGAAGCCGGTTGGGGTTCTTGGCCTCGAAGGCGGGGTGGGCGGTGAGGCCCATGACGCGGCCCAGCGCGCTTTCATCGGGATCGCGAGCCTGCAGCGCGAACCACTTGTCGATGACCAGGGGTTCGCCCTTCCACTTGTCGAAGAAGTTGCGGAGCGCCGTTTCGTAGGGCTCGCCACCGATCTGCATCAGGGCGGAAAGGCCGCCGATGGCGTCGGTCATGTTGGCTGCCGCCTCGTAGTGGCCGGCCGCCAGTTCGCCGATCTCGGAGCGCGGGTTGGCGGCCAGCAGGTCGAGGGCGGCGTTGCGGAGCGCGCGGCGTCCGGCGCCGGCCGCGTCGGGCGAGAACTCGCCGATCTCCTGCAGACCGGTGTGCAGCCGCCGCAGCTCGTCGGCCAGGTGCACGGCGAGCCGCATGCGCAGGCTGTCGCGGGCTTCGTGGATCGCGGCGGGATCGGCCGGGCTCATGGCCAGGGAGAGGTCAGGTTCGGAGGGGAGCGCCAGCAGGAGCGCCTTGAACGCAGGATCGGCGGCCTGGTTGTTGAGCGCCCGGCCGACGGCCTCGGCGTAGCGTTCCTCGCCGACCTCGTCGGGACGGCCGCCGGCGCGCGTCAGGATCAGTTCGCGCGCCAGTTCCTGGCCGGCTTCCCAGCGGTTGAAGAGGTCGGGGTCGCCGGCCAGCAGGATGTAGCGGTCGCGGGCCTCGGCGTTGCTCTCCAGCAGCACGGGCGCGGAGAAGCCGCGGAGCGCGGAGACCACGGGCCTCTCGTCAACACCGTGAAGCGTGACATGGGTGCGGGCGCCGTCGAGGACGACGACCGTCTGGTCCACCGCCTCGCCGTCGCGGACGAAGGCCTGGGTGCGGCCCTCATGGTCGAGCAGGCCGATGGTGACGGGGATTGGCAGCGGGCGCTTGGTCGGCTGGCCAGGCGTCGGGCCGGTCTCCTGGCTGAGCTCGATCCGCAGGGTGCGCTCGGCCTCGTGGTAGTGGCTGGTCAGGGTGACCTTGGGCGTGCCGGCCTGCTCGTACCAGGCGAAGAACGGCGTCAGGTCGCGCTCGGAGACCTCGGCGAAGCAGCGGATGAATTCCTCGACGGTGGTGGCGTGGCCGTCCCAGCGCTCGAAGTAGAGGTCCATCCCCTGGCGGAACACCTCCGGGCCGATCAGGGTCTTCAGCATACGGATGACCTCCGCGCCCTTCTCGTAGATCGTGGCGGTGTAGAAGTTGTC
Organism: Phenylobacterium sp.; assembly: GCA_050729355.1. Classification (GTDB taxonomy): domain Bacteria; phylum Pseudomonadota; class Alphaproteobacteria; order Caulobacterales; family Caulobacteraceae; genus Phenylobacterium. The sequence goes on from JBOHKZ010000442.1 coordinate 16,761, forward strand.
GATCTTGAGATAGCTGGAGGGGCGCACGGGGTGGGCCAGCGGGCCCTGGTCCTCGGCGAACTGGCGGGCGCGCAACGCCTTGACGTCCTTGATCCGCTGGACGGCCTCGCCGCGCATGTCGGCCGAGAAACTCTGGTCGCGGAAGACCGTCAGGCCCTCCTTCAGGCAAAGCTGGAACCAGTCGCGGCAGGTGATCCGGTCGCCGGTCCAGTTGTGGAAATACTCGTGCGCCACGACGCTCTCGATGCGCTCGAAATCCATGTCGGTGGCGGTCGCCGGGTCGGCCAGCAGGAGCGAGGAGTTGAAGATGTTCAGCCCCTTGTTCTCCATCGCTCCGAAGTTGAAGTCGCGGACCGCGACGATCATGAAGAGGTCGAGGTCATACTCGCGGCCCCAGGCGTCCTCGTCCCACTTCATCGAACGCTTCAAGGCGTCCATGGCGTAGGCGGCCCGCGGCGCCATGCCGGGGTCGACGTAGATTCTAAGGTCGACGGTGCGGCCGGTCATCGTGACCAGCTTGTCTTCCAGCACGTCCAGCTCACCGGCCACTAGGGCGAAGAGGTAGCAGGGCTTGGGGAAGGGATCGTTCCAGACGGCGAAGTGGCGGCCGCCCGGCAGCGGGCCCGCCTCCATCAGGTTGCCGTTGGAGAGCAGGCGGTGGAATTTCTTGTCGGCTTCGATCCGCACGGTGAAGCGCGAGAGCACGTCGGGGCGGTCCGGCCAGAAGGTGATCTTGCGGAAGCCCTCGGCCTCGCACTGGGTGCAGAAACGGCCGCCCGACATGTAGAGCCCGTCCAGCGCCTTGTTGTTCTCCGGGTCAATCTCGACCTCGGTCTCCAGGACGAAGGCGTCGGGCACGCCGGGGATGGTGAGGAATTCGTCGTCGATGCTGCGCTCGCCCTGCGCCAGCACGCGCCCGTCCACGGCAACGGAGATGGCCTTGAGCCGCTCGCCGTTGAACTTCAGCGGCTCGGCGTGCTCGCCGTTGCGCCGCACCTGCAGCTTAGCCTTCACCCGCGTGGTGTTGGGCTCCAGCAGGAACGTCAGGTGCACCTCATCGATGAGGAAGGCGGGCGGGCGATAGTCGGTGAGCCGGATCGGCTGGGGCGTGTCGGTGCGCATGAAGGTCATCTAGGCCCGCGATGGCGGCGGCGCAAAGGCGCGGGCGGTGAAATCGGACGCGAAGACCCCGAAGGTCGCCAAGGGAGCGGCGAAGCGGTTTCCGGTTGCCGCACCCAACGGCGCCCTTGTACGCCTGGGGTCAAATCTCGGAGGGGAACGCCATGAAGACGCTGATCACCGAACTTTTCGGCATCGAGCACCCGATCATCCAGGGCGGCATGCACATGGTGGGGTACGCCGAGATGGCGGCCGCGGTGTCCAACGCCGGGGGCCTCGGGATAATCACCGGCCTCACCCAGGGCACGCCGGAGAACCTGGCCAAGGAGATCGCGCGCTGCCGCGAGATGACCGACAAGCCGTTCGGCGTGAACCTGACCTTCCTGCCGGCGGTGACGCCGCCCGACTATCCCGGCTTCGTGGACGTGATCGTGAAGAGCGGCGTGAAGGCCGTGGAGACGGCCGGCAACAATCCGCAGAAGTGGCTGCCCGCCCTGAAGGAAGCGGGGATCAAGGTGATCCACAAATGCACCTCGGTCCGCCATTCCCTGAAGGCCGAGGCGATCGGCTGCGACGCGGTCAGCGTCGACGGCTTCGAGTGCGGCGGCCATCCGGGCGAGGACGACGTCGGCAACTGGGTGCTGCTGCCGAGAGCCGCTGAGGAGCTGAAGATCCCCTTCGTGGCGTCCGGCGGTTGCGCCACCGGCAGCCAGCTGGTGGCCGCCCTGGCGCTGGGCGCCGAGGGTATGAACATGGGCACCCGCTTCATGGCGACGAAGGAAGCGCCGGTGCATGACAACGTGAAGCAGGCGATCCTGGAGGCCAGCGAGCTCGACACCCGGCTGATCATGCGCCCGCTGCGCAACACGGAACGCGTGCTGACCAACGCCGGCGTCGAACGCCTGCTGGAGAAGGAACGGACGCTCGGCGACAAGATCACCTTCGCCGACATCGCGCCCGAGGTCGCCGGCGTCTACCCGGCGATCATGAAGGACGGCAAGATGGACGCCGGCGGCTGGAGCTGCGGCATGGTCGTGGGCCTGATCCACGACGTGCCCACGGTGGCGGAGCTGGTGAACCGCATCATGAGCGAGGCGGACGCGATCATCCATAAGCGGCTGGACCGCTTCGCCAGCGTCCGCGCCTAGGGCCAGCCCGGCTGGGCTGCTACAAAACCGTCACGGACCCTGCCTAAGCCTTGGCGGATGAAGCCGGGGGACATCGCGGAGGGCAAAAGCTGTGGCGATTGCGGCCTGTGCTGCAAGCTGATCGGCGTGGAGTCGATCGCCAAGCCCCAGTTCACCTGGTGCCGGCATTTCAAGAAGACCGCCGGCTGCGGCATCTATGAAGACCGGCCCACCGATTGCCGCGCCTTCATCTGCTACTGGCTGCACGTGCCAAACCTGGGCGACGAGTGGCGTCCCGACCGCACCGGCTTCGTCATGCACATCGCCGACGGCGGCACGCGCCTCAACATCGAGGTCGACCCGATCAACCCGCAGGCCTGGAAGGCCGAGCCCTTCTATTCGACCTTCAAGAGCTGGGCGGCCAAGGGTAACGCGCGCGGCCTGATGCTCCTCGCCTGGGTCGGCCGCCGCTGCTTCGAAATCACCCCCGACGGCGCGATCGACCGCGGCATGGTCCGCGCGACGACCAAGCAGCGAGGGAAGCCAGCAAGAGCGCCGATGGCGGTTCAGCGGTAGAGCCGCGAGCGAGGTTTTAGGTCCCCGCCTTGTGGAGCTTTGTGGGGGCGCCCATGTCGCAACCATGGGCGCTTCAGCTTTCGATCATGAAACGACCCGCACGGGCCTGCGCGTCGAATTGTTCGTGAGCGACGTTCCGCGGTCCATCGCCTTCTACCGCGAGGTGCTCGGCTTCGAGGTCCTTCGCCAGGCCACAAGTGGATACACCTCGATGGGCCGTGAAGGCGCCGTGCTGGGCCTCCACGACGTGGCCAGTCTCCCGGACGGATACCCCGCTCGTCCCGAGCCCGGTCACGCCCCAGGTCGTGGCGTGGAACTCGTCGTCATGGTGAGCGATGTCGCGTCGCTCCACGCCCGCGCCAGCGCCAGTAGGCCGGGCAAGGTCTCGGCATTGACCACGCAGCCCTGGGGATTGACCGACTTCCGCATCGTCGATCCCGACGGCTACTATATCCGCATCACCGGGCTCGCCCCGGCCGACTGAGGCGTCGGCGGACGCAGTTGGCGAGGCCGGCTTTGCGCCGAAGCGCTCACTGGCTAGAACGGGGCGATGTCCGAGACCTTCGCCAATCCCGCCTATCAAATCGCCTTGCGCTCCGACGCTCCGGGGCGATGGACGACCCTCGCGGCGCCCGAGTGGCGCAATCCGGGGGGCGGCCTGTGGGGCGGCTATGCCCTGGGCCTTTGCGTCCGCACGTTGGAGGCCGAGCCCGAAGCGGCCGGCGAGGTCCTCTCCATGACGCTTACCTACGCGATGGGGCTGCCGGCCGGAGAGCTGGATGTCCGCACGCGCCGCCTGCGGCAGGGCGGATCGATCGGGGTCTGGGAAGTCGAGGTCCGTCCGCAGGGCGTGGACGATGTCGGCGTGCACGGCATGGTCACCCTGGCTCGTCGGCCGGCCACGCCGCCCTTCGCGTTCGCGAGCCTCCCGCAGGCGCCGCGGCCGGAGGACCTGCCCAGTCCGGACTATCCGATCGGCGCGGCGCACTTCGGCGCGTCGGCTTTTGAGCGGCGGACGCTGGACGGTTTCCCGCCGAGACCCGGCGGCGATTCCCGATCCCTGGCCTGGGTGCGTCCTCGAAGCGGGGGGTGGGACAAGGCGCTTCTTGCCATGGTCACGGACAATTCGGCCCCCCGCGCCATGTACGCCCTTGATCGCGTGATGACGACGACCCTGTCGCTGACGGCCTACCTGCACGCCCGCACCGAGGAGTTGGCGGCGCTCGGCGACGACTTCATCCTAATCGAGTGCGAGGGGCGGGTCGGCGGCGGGGGCGCGTCGGACGAACGGTCGAGCTACTGGTCCCGCGACGGCCGATTGCTGGCGACCAGCGAACAACTGGCCTGGTATCGCCAGATGCCGCTCGCCTCCCCCGAGTAGGGCGTTCGTCGACCCGATGAGGGGGAACCGCCACCAGGTGGCGGCGCGGGCTGGCCGCTCGAACCCTGACGCGAGGTCATACTTTCCACCCTGTCCGCTCGGCGTATGGTCTGAGGTGAGGAAACCTCATGACCGGCTAAGCCGGCGGACGGGCAGGACATGAACTTCGATTTTTCGGATGACCAGAAGGCCTTGAAGTCCGAGGCGCGGCGGTTCCTGGAGGCGAACGCCTCGACGGACAAGGTGCGCAAGGTGCTGGACGATGAGGCTAAGCCCTACGACGCGGCGCTCTGGAAAGCGGTCGGGGGGCAGGGCTGGCTGGGGGCGGCGATCCCGGAAGAGTTCGGCGGGCTCGGGCTGGGGCACCTGGAGCTTTGCGTCATCGCCGAGGAACTGGGGCGCGCGGTGGCGCCGATCCCGTTCGCCTCGACGGTCTATTTTCTGGCCGAGGCGGTGATGCTGGCCGGGAGCGACGAGCTGAAGGCCGAGTTGCTGCCGAAGGTCGCGGCGGGCGAGATCATCGGCTGCATCGCGACGTCGGAGGGGCCGGGCGTGACGACGGCGGCGACGCTGAAGGCCACGGTTTCGGACGGCAAACTCTCCGGCGTGAAGCTGCCGGTGACCGACGGCGACATCGCCAATGTGGCGCTGGTGCTGGCCAAGGAGAACGGCAAGCCGGGGCTCTTCCTGGCGGATCTGGACGGCGCGGGCGTGACGCGTGAGGCGCTGAAGACCCTGGACCCGACGCGCGACGCGGCGCGGCTGGTCTTCAAGGATGCGCCGGTCCGCCGCGTCGGCGGGGCCGGCGAGGGGATGGAGCTGATCGAGCAGGTGTTCGACCGCGCCGCGGTGCTGCTGGCCTTCGAGCAACTGGGCGGGGCCGACCGCTGCCTGGAGATGGCCAAGGCCTATGCGCTGGAGCGCTATGCGTTTGGGCGGGTGATCGCGTCCTACCAGGCGATCAAGCACAAGCTGGCCGACATGTACGTCAAGAACGAGCTCGGGCGGTCGAACGCCTACTACGGGGCCTGGGCGCTCAACACCAATGCGCCGGAGCTGCCGGTGGCGGCGAGCGCGGCGCGGATCGCGGCCTCGGAGGCGTTCTGGTTCGCGTCGAAGGAGAACATCCAGACGCACGGCGGCATCGGCTTCACCTGGGAGATGGACTGCCACCTCTTCTATCGCCGCTCGCGGCAGCTGAGCCTGGTGGCCGGCGCGCCCCGGGTCTGGAAAGAGCGGCTGGTCAGCCAGCTCGAACGTCGCAACGCGGCCTGAGCTGGTGACTGGATCTGCCCAGCATCTGTCATCCCGGACGCCGCGAAGCGGTGAGCCGGGACCCAGGGGCCAATGCGGTGCGC
>JBOHKZ010000443.1:0-4087 GCA_050729355.1 Phenylobacterium sp.
CCGGAGGTGCGCGCGCTCGACGTGAGACGCCCAAGCGCCTAGATGCTGGCCATGTCCGGTGAACCCTTCTGGCGGCGCAAGACCCTCGAGCAGATGACCGCTGCCGAGTGGGAGAGCCTGTGCGACGGCTGCGGCCTTTGCTGCCTCGTGCGGTTCGAGGAAGAAGATTCCGGCGAGGTCATCCCGACCCGCGTCCACTGCAAGCTGTTCGACGCCCACGCCTGCGCCTGCACCGACTATGCGAACCGCAAGGCCCAGGTGCCGGACTGCGTGAAGCTGACGCCAGGCAATATCGAGACGCTCGCCTGGATGCCGCACTCCTGCGCCTACCGCCGCATCCACGAAGGCCGCGACCTGGCGTCCTGGCATCCCCTGGTCTCCGGCGATCCGGAGAGCGTCCACCGCGCCGGCGTCTCCGTGCGCGGCCAGACGATCAGCGAGACCGCGCTTCCCGACGCCGAGGCCGCCCTCGACTACGCCGCCTGGGACCTGATCGAGGAACGGGGGCGGGAGTAGGTGTGGCAAAATCATCACACACCGGCTTGCGTGACGGAACCCGCGGCCCAATCTAGTACTCACACCCTAAGCATGGTCTTTCGAGGATACTGACGACTTTGGCGCGCGACCCCTATCAGGAGCTGGGCGTATCCCGTGGTGCGAGCGCGGATGAAATCCGCAAGGCGTTCCGCAAGCTCGCCAAGGCCAACCACCCCGACACCAATCCGAACAACAAGGAAGCCGAAGAGCGCTTCAAGCGGGTCTCGGGCGCCTTCGACATCCTGGGCGACGCCGCCAAGAAGAAGAAGTTCGACGCCGGCGAGATCGACGCCGACGGGCGCGAGACCGCGCGCGGCTTCGCCGGCGGCGGACCCTGGGGCGCACAGCCCGAGGGCGGCTTCGGCGGCGGCGGCGGTGCGCGCTACCAGGGCCAGAGCTTCGAGGGCGTCGACCTCGGCGACATCCTGGGCGAGATGTTCGGCGGCGGGCGCGGCGCGGGCCGCGGCGGTGGCGGCCAGGGCGGCGGCTTCGGCGGGTTCTCGCAGCGCGGAGCCGATGTGCGGGCCCGGCTCGACATCGACCTGGAGGATGCCATCCGCGGGGCCAAGCGCCGCATCTCCTTCTCCGACGGCCGCACCATCGACGTCACCATCCCCAAGGGCGCCCAGGAGGGCCAGACCCTGCGCCTGAAGGGGCAGGGCGCGCCCGGCCGGTCGGGCCCCGGCGACGCCCTCATCGAGCTGGCGATCCTGCCCCACCCGATCTTCCGCCGCGAAGGCGATGTGCTGGTGATGGACGTGCCGGTCACGGCCTATGACGCGGTGCTGGGCGGCAAGACCGAGGCGCCGACCCCTGACGGGCCGGTCACGCTGACCATCCCCAAGGGCGCCAACACCGGGACGCGCCTGCGGCTCAAGGGCCGCGGCCTGACCGACGCACAGGGCCGCCGCGGCGACCTCTTCGCGCGCCTGGTGGTGACCTTGCCCGACGCCACCGATCCGGCGCTCGAGACTTTCGCTGAAACCTGGAAGCGCGAGCGGCCCTACACGCCCAAGCGCAGGACGTGACAGCTTAGGCTGGCGGCCCCATAACTTCAGTGTTCAGGCCCGGTTCAGTACCAGGCTGTCAGATCTAGGCTCATGAAACGTCACCTGCTGATCGCGGCTCTGCTGTTGGGCGCGCTTGCGCCCTCGGTTTCGGCCGCCCAGGACCCGTCCGGTCAAGCTCGGTGCGCCCAGGTTCCGCTTTCGCGCGTTCTGGCTTCCATCGCCCAGCGCACGCCGGGCCGGCACCTGAACACGACCCCCGGAGAGTCCGGGGGCCGGCCGGCTTACTTTGTCCAGTGGCAGATGGCGAATGGCCGCGTGATGGTCTTCATCGTGGACGCATGTAGCGGCGCGGTGATTGGCCAACAGGGCGGCTGACCCACCGGATTGAAAGGACGCTCGTGCGTATCCTGCTTGTCGAAGACGATCCCGATCTGAGCCGCCAGCTGAAGGTGGCGCTGGCCGACGCCGGCTACGCCGTCGACCACGCCCCCGACGGCGAGGAGGCCCAGTTCCTCGGTGAAACCGAACCCTATGACGCCGTAATCCTCGACCTTGGGCTGCCCAAGGTGGACGGCGTCTCGGTGCTCGAACGCTGGCGGCGCGAAAACATGGCGACGCCGGTCCTGATCCTCACGGCCCGCGGCGCCTGGAGCGAGAAGGTCGCGGGCTTCGACGCCGGGGCCGACGACTACCTGACCAAGCCCTTCCACACCGAGGAGCTGCTGGCCCGCCTGCGCGCCCTGCTGCGCCGTTCGGCCGGCCATGCTGCCCCCAGCCTTTCGTGCGGCGGCCTGCGCCTCGATCCCCGCGCGGCCCGCGCCAGCGTCAACGGCGAGCCCCTGCGGCTCACTTCGCTGGAGTACCGGCTGCTGCACTACCTGATGATGCACCAGGGCCGGGTGATCAGCCGCACTGAGCTCGTCGAGCATCTCTACGACCAGGACTTCGACCGCGATTCCAACACCATCGAGGTGTTCATTGGCCGGGTGCGCAAGAAGATCGGCGCCGACCGCATCGAGACCGTCCGCGGCCTCGGCTACCGCCTGACCTGCCCCGACGAAGAGACCGGAGGCGAGGCGCAGGCCTCGTGAGGCCCGGCTGGCGGCGTCGATGATCCCGGCAGGTCTGCGCCACCCCTCGCTGGCGCGCCGGCTCGTGCTGCTGGCGCTGGGCTGGAGCCTGACCACCCTGATCGTCTCGGCGATCGGGCTGGCGCTGCTCTTCCAGCAGGCCGCGATCCGCCGGGTCGACCAGACGCTGGGCGAACTGACGGACAATCTGGTCGCGGGCTCGACCGTCGAGCAGGGCGAGGTCTTCGCCCCGCCCTTCACCGACGAGCGCTCCCTGCGGGTCTACTCCGGCCGCTATTGGGAGATCGCCGAGCCTACCGCCGACGGCAAGGTCCGGCCGCTTGCCCGGTCGCATTCGCTGTTCGACGACGTCCTCGCCGCGCCGCCGGACCTGGTCGAGAGGTTCAGGCTGCGGCCGGGCCGGCCAGTGCACTACGAAACCCGCGGACCGCAGAACGAGCCCCTGCGGGCCAGGGCGCAGCAGAACTGGCTGGTGGGCCGCAAGGCGCCGGTGATCTTCCTGGCCGCCGAGGACCGCACCTCGATCAACCACGACGTCCGCGGTTTCGTGGCCGCGACGGCCGTGATCTTCGTGCTCCTGGGCGCCGGCCTGATCGTGGCGATCGTGATCCAGGTCCGGGTCGGCCTGCGCCCGCTGTTCGACCTGCGGCGCGAGGTGGCAGACGTCCGGCGCGGCAAGGCCCAGCGGCTGGCCGCCGACTATCCCAGCGAGCTGACGCCGCTCGCCGACGAGCTGAACGCCCTGGTCGACCACAACCAGGAAGTCGTCGAGCGCCAGCGCACCCACGTCGGGAACCTGGCGCACGCCCTCAAGACTCCGATCTCAGTTATGCTCACGGAGGCCGACCAGCGCCCGGGCGCCTTGGCCGAGGTCGTCGCGCGCCAGACCGAGGCCATGCGCCAGCAGGTCGACCATCACCTGCGCCGCGCCCGCGCCGCCGCCCGTACGCAGGGGCAAGGCGAACGCACCTCGGTCGCCGAGGTGCTGGACGAGCTCTGCCGGACGCTCGAACGCATCTTCCAGGACAAGGGCGTCTCGATCGACTGGGACGCCGACGAGGACCTCTATTTCCTGGGCGAACGCCAGGACCTCCTGGAGATCGCCGGCAACGCCGTCGAGAACGCCTGCAAGTGGTGCAAGTCCAAGGTCCGCGTGCGCGCCGAGGCGTTCGGTCCGGCGCGGTTGCGGCTGGTGGTTGAGGATGACGGTCCCGGCCTGCCGCCCGACCGGCGCGAAGAGGTGTTGCGCCGCGGGACGCGGCTCGACGAGACCGCGCCGGGCTCCGGCCTGGGCCTTTCGATCGTCGACGAGCTGGCCAGGGCCTACGGCAGTGTCCTGACCCTGGGCGACTCGCCGCTCGGCGGTTTGCGGCTGGAGACGGACCTGCCCCGCGCCGAGGCGTGACCTACCGTAAGTTTGGCTGAATCTTAACCCGCCAGGGGGCAGGG
>JBOHKZ010000444.1:0-25842 GCA_050729355.1 Phenylobacterium sp.
CAGCTAAAGGGCTTGAAAAACTACGCTTGTAGTTTTCAAAAACTACAGGCGTAGTCTATCCGCCCATATTCGGTCACGGTCCAGCTACACGCAACCTTACGGGCAATTAATTGGCGCGGCTTGGCCGCGGCGGGTCATTTGCCCGTGGGGAGATTCGAAAGTTCATGATGCTTCTGTTGGGTTTGGCGCAGGCCGCCGCCGTTATCGCTGCGCCACCGCCTGCCCAGACAGGGGTGATCAGCTATCCGGCGTCCTATTTCGTCGCCCTGCAGAGTCAGAACGCCAGCGAGATGCTGGGCCGCCTGCCCGGTTTCACCCTGGAGCGAGGCAACTCGTCGCGGGGCTTCGAAGGCTCGGCCGGCAACGTGCTGATCGACGGCCAGCGTCCGGCCAGCAAGACCGACAGCCTCGACGAGATCCTCAAGCGCATGCCGATCGGCGTGGTCGAGCGCATCGACCTGATCCGCGGCGGCGCCCCCGGCATCGACATGCAGGGCAAGACCGTCCTCGCCAACGTCATCCGCAAGAAGGGCGCCGGCACGCGCCTGCTGTTCGCCGTCGCCCAGAGCCATGACTCCGACGGCCGCACCGTCGCCGCCGAACGCATTGAGGGGTCCGGAAACCTGGGCCCCAGCAAGTGGGAGTTCGGGACTTTCTACGGACGCGGCCTCGACGACGGCAACAGCGGCGACGGGCCTGGCGTCACCGTGCACGCCAACGGCGTGACCGACACATCTGAGATCAAGACCGAGGCCGACGGCCAGACGGCGTTCGGCAGCGGATCGGTGGAGACGCCGGTGCTCGGCGGCACGCTGCGGGTCAACGGCCGCCTCTACACCGACAAGTACAAGTACGACGAGCAGGATGTCCTGATCACCCCGACGCCGGGCGAGGTCCGCGACAACTATGTGCAGCACACCGACGACACCGAGATCGGCGGCGCCTTCAACCGCGGCTTCGGGCCCAACACCAACGTCGAGCTCGTCGGGCTGCGCCAGACGCGTGATCGCGACTACGACGAGGTCTACCACACGGTCGGCGAGACCGACGTCTTCGCGCTGCGTCGGGAATCCAGCGAGGCGATCGCCCGCGCGGTTGTGAAGTACCGCTTCACGCCCCGGCTGTCGGTCGAGGCCGGCGCGGAGACGGCGCTCAACAAGCTCGACAGCCACACCCGCTTCTCGATCGACCGGGTCGCCCAGGACCTGCCGGCCGCCGACGTGCGGGTCGAGGAAAAGCGCAGCGAGATCTTCACCAAGGCCACCTGGCGGCCGACCACGCAGTGGACCCTGGACGGCGGGCTTCGCTACGAGACCTCGACGATCACCTCGCGCGGCGACGTCATTCTGGGCAAGGACCTGCACTATCTGAAGCCCCGCCTGGCGGCGACCTGGGCGCCACGCGAAGCCACCCAGGTGCGGCTGCGGGTCGAGCGCGAGGTGGGCCAGCTCAACTTCGACGACTTCGTGGCCTCGTCCAAGCTGACCACAGCGTCCGGCGTCACCGCGGGCAACCCCAACCTTGATCCCCAACAGGCCTGGGTGGCGGAGGCCGCCATCGAGCAGCGCTTCTGGGGCTCGGGCTCCGTGGTGCTGACCGCGCGGCATTCCCGGCTCAAGGACGTGGTGGACCGCGGCCCCGTCTTCTCGGACACCGGCGTCTTCGACGCGCCGACCAACATCGGATCGGGCACGCTGGACGACCTCGGGGTGACCGCGACGGTTCCGCTGGCGCGTTTCGGACTGAAAGGCCTCGAGGTGAAGGGCGACGTGACCAAGCACTGGTCGTCCGTCACCGATCCCACCACCGGCGAGAAGCGCGAGATCTCCGGCCAGCACCCCGTCGACTGGAACCTGAGCTTTTCCTATGACATGCCGGCGCAACGGTTCCGCTGGGGCGTCAACCTCTACGGCAGCTTCCGCGAGAGCTACTACCGCTTTAACCTGATCGACACGGTCAAGTTCGACAGCTACCTCGCGCCGTTCGCCGAATGGCGCGCGACGCCCACCATCACCCTGCGCACCGAGCTGGACAACGCCACGGCCCGCGACGTGCGCACGACCGACCTAGTCTATCCCGGACCGCGCAGCGCCGGCGGCAAGCCGGACGTGCAGGACCGCAACCTGAAGAACGGCCGCATCTTCTACGTCCGCGTACGGAAGACCTTCGGTTAAGGCCGCCGACTGACGATCTGATCAGGGGAAAGATTTCCCCGATTTAATCCACCTTACGGGCATTTAATTGGCGCCCCAGGGCCGGTCCAAGTCATCTGGCGCGGCTTTGGGGAGAGTTTGCGCATGTCGCTTATCCACGTTCTTGCGCAAGCCGCCGTCGCCGCCGCGCCACAACCGGCGCCGGCGCCAGCGCCGGCCGCGGCGTTCGTCACGCCCGCCCCCGCAGCTCAGGGTATGAGCAGCTATCCGGCCGCGTTCTTCGCCGGCCAGCAGGTGGCCAACGCCTACGAGATGCTGGGCCGGGTGCCCGGCTTCAGCCTCGACACCGGCGACAGCGTCCGCGGCTTCGAAGGCGCGGCCGGCAACGTCCTGGTCGACGGCCAGCGCCCGACCAGCAAGAGCGACACCCTCGACCAGATCCTGACCCGCATCCCGGTGGGCCAGATCGAGCGGATCGACATCATTCGCGGCGGCGCCCCCGGCATCGACATGCAGGGCAAGTCGGTCCTGGCCAATGTGGTCCGCAAGGCCGGCGGCGGCTTCCGCGGCCTGTTCGCCGTGGCCAACAACCACCTCTGGGACGGCCGCAACATGCACGGCATGCGCCTGGAGCTCTCCGGCGGCGACGGCGTGCGCACCTGGGAGGCGCTGGCGCGCTACGGCTACGGCAACGACGACGGCGGCGAGTTCGGACCGCAGCTGCGCATCGCCCCGGACGGCTCGATCATCCGCCGCTCGCAATACAAGTCCGAGAGCGACGGCCTGCAGCAGATCATCAGCGGCGCCTATTCCCAGCCGCTGCTCGGCGGGCGGATCGCGGTCAACGGCCGCGCCTTCTGGGATAGCTGGAAGTCCGAGGACACCGCCCGCTACACCCAGCCCGCGGACCTGGGCACGTCCAACTCCACGGACCCCTACGACGACTTCCAGACCGAACTGGGCGCCCGCTTCGACCGCCGTTTCGGCGACAAGACCAAGCTCGAGATCGTGGGCCTGCGCACCGACCGCGACTACCACGCCTTCGACCTCTTCAAGTTCGGCGGCGACACCAGCCTGTTCCGCAATAAGCGCACGCTCAGCGAAACCATCGGGCGCAGCGTGGTGAAGTACCAGCAGTCCCCGACGATCTCGCTGGAGGTCGGCGGCGAGGGCGCGCTCAACAAGCTCGACACCCACAGCCGCGATTTCGAGAACGGCGTCGACACCCCGCTTCCGGCCGCCGATGTGCGAGTCGAGGAGACGCGCGGCGAGGTGTTCGCCAAGGGGGTCTGGCGGCCTCAGCCGCAATGGACCCTCGACGCCAGCGTGCGCTACGAGGCCTCGCGCATCACGTCGGACGGCGACGTGGTGCTGGAAAAGACGCTGCGGTTCCTGAAGCCCCGCGTGGCGGTGAGCTGGGACTTCCGGCCCGAGACGCAGTTGCGGGTTCGGGTCGAGCGGGTGGTGGGACAGCTGAACTTCGACGACTTTGTGGCCGGCGCCGATTTCGCCAGCGGCACGGGCGTCAGCGCCGGCAACCCCGACCTCAATCCCGAGCAGGCCTGGGTCGCCGAGGCGGCCATCGAGCAGCGGTTCTGGAAGAGCGGCGCGGTGACGCTGACCTATCGCCACTCCGAACTGAAGGACGTCATCGACCGCGGTCCCGTGTTCCTGCCGACCGGCGAGGTGTTCGACCAGCCGACCAACATCGGCGACGGCACCAAGGACGAACTGACCGGGACGGTGAACCTGCCGTTCGACCGGTTCGGCTGGCATGGCGCGCTGCTGCGCGGCGAGATCAACAAGCGCTGGTCCAAGGTCACCGACCCCACCACCCTGACGTCGCGGCCGATCTCCAAGCTACGGCCCCTGGAATGGGAGGCGCATTTCAGCCAGGATCTGCCGCGCTCAGGCGTGAGCTTCGGGGCCGATATCTATTCCGGCTGGTCGCAGAAGTCGTACCGCTTCAACTACATCTCCGACGTGAAGCTGCATAACTCCTACCTGATCACCTGGGTGGAGAAGCGCCTGGCGCCGGATCTGGTCGTCCGTGCCGAACTGCAGAACTGGACGGAGCGCGGCATCCGCATCGCCACCCAGTTCTACGACGGCCCGCGCAACACCGGCAGCCCGCTCTACACCGACGACCGCGACCTGACGCCCGGCAAGGCGCTCTACGTCCGCGTCAGGAAGACGTTCGGGAGCTAGCGGCTCCTCGCGAAAACTAGCTGTCATCCCGGCCGCAGCGAAGCGGAGAGCCGGGACCCACGGGGCGACGGCAGTGCGCCGGCCCTGGGTCCCGGATCGGCTCTTCGGCCGTCCGGGATGACAGGTTTTGAGTGGCCTACAGGTCGCCTCGGATGGACGCCGGGCTCACGGCCTGGCGTTCGCCGTCCAGGGTCGGTCCGATCGGCTCCGGTTGGGCGTGGCCCGAGGCGTCGTTGGCGCCGTTCGCCCAGCCCTTGATGAAGAAGCTGACGGCGATGAACAGCACGCCGACGCCGACGCCGGCCCAGCCCAGTTTGTTGAAGCCGCCCAGCGAGGTCTCGAGCGCCGCGTGCGGGTCGAGCACCTGTCCACCGACCGTCTCGGTCCCCATCAGGCCTGCGATCTTGCCGCCGACGAACTGGGCTATGGACGAGGCCAGGAACCAGACCGCCATCATGAAGGAGACGATGGCGCGCACCGAGAGCTTGGTGACCTCGCTCATCCCCACCGGCGACAGGAAGAGCTCGCCCGTGGTGTGCAGGAGATAGAGCAGCGCCAGCATGAAGAGCGGCATGCGGAACTGCGCGTCGGCCATGCCCTGCGCCCAGACCACCACCAGGAAGCCCAAACCCACCTGCAACAGGCCGAAGCCGAACTTCATGGTCGGGTTCGGATCGCGACCCCGCGCGGCGAGCCAGGCCCACATGGCCGCGAAGATCGGGGCGAAGATCAGGATGAAGCCGGCGTTGAACGACTGCGTCTGGGCCGCCGAGATGCCGCCCAGCTCGACGTTGCGTGCGGCGAACAGGTTCAGCGACGTGCCTGCCTGCTCGAAGAGGGTGAAGAAGATCACCGAGCCGAAGATCAGCACCAGCGCCAGCATCATCCGCTCGCGCTCGATCTTCGTGCACTTGGCGAACAGGAACCAGACGATGAAGACGATGGCGGCGACCACCGAAATCCCCAGCGCCCAACCCACGATGTTGTTGAACTGCACCAGGAAATAGACCGGGATGACGCCCAGGAGACCCAGGGCGAAGAAGCCCCACTCGCGGTTGATCGGCCCCAGCACCTTCTCTTTCAGCGCCGCCGGGACCGGCGGTTCGCCGTGCCCTTCGAGGTGCTTCTTGCCGAGCGTGAAGACGACGAAGCCCGCCGCCATGCCGACGCCGGCGAGACCGAAGCCCGCCCACCAGCCGACGGTCTGCCCCAGCAGGCCGCACAGCACAGAGGCCCAGAACGCACCGAGGTTGATGCCGTAGTAGTAGAGGGTGAAGCCGCTATCGCGCCTGGGATCGCCCTGCGGATAGAGCTGACCGACGATGGTCGAGATGTTGGGCTTCAGGAAACCCACGCCCATGATGATCAGGCTGACGGCGATGTAGAACGCCGCCTTGCCGAACGGATCGACCTTGGACGACATGGTGTAGGAGCCCTTGGGCAGGTCCGCGGGCAGCGGCGACGCGGCCGGCAGGTCCTTGATCGCCATGCCGCCGTCGGCGGCGGGACCGAAGGCGTAGGGCTTGCCCTCCACCATCAGGTGCACCTGGCGGCTTTCCATCCGCCCCTCGGCGGCGACCGCATAGTTCTGGCCCTGGTAGGTCAGGGTCTGCTGCGCGGGCGTGCCTTCGATGGCCATGGTCATGTGGCCGGCGACCAGCAGCAGGGCGCCGAACGCCACCGCCTTGCGGGTCCCCAGCCAGCGGTCGGCGATGATCCCGCCCAGCAGCGGCAGCAGGTACACGAGCGAGGTATAGGAGCCGTACTGCGCGCCGGCGGTGGAGTCGTCGAACAGCAGGTGCTGCGTCAGGTAGAAGATCAGGATGCCGCGCATCCCATAGTAGGAGAACCGCTCCCACATCTCGGCGAAGAACAGGATGATCAGGCCTCGCGGGTGGTTCTTGCGAAGCTGCAGCAGCACCGGGATGCCGGTGACGAGAGTCACCACGATGCCGATAAGTACGATGGGGTTCATGAGGTGGACGGTTCCAAATCCCTGAGAGTGCGCATCGACCGGCCCCCCGGCAGCGCATTTGCCGGGAGAAAATCACGCGACTTCCCCAAGCACAAGCAACCGGGCGCCCCCATATGAGCCTGGCGCCACCCACACGGAGCCGCCTGCGCGGCCCGAGCGTTCTGCAAGACTTGAGGAGGACCGCCCATGAAGACGCCCGGCCCTGACCACCCGATCACGCTCACGCCCGCCACGCGCCGCTGGCGGGCGATGTATTCAGGCCATGTGATCGCCGATACCGACGACGCGATCATCCTGCAGGAAGCGAACTATCCGGCGGTCGTCTATTTCCCGCGGGACGACGTGGCGATGGATTATATGTCGCGGACCGAACGCTCCACGCACTGCCCCTACAAGGGCGACGCGGCCTACTACACCGTGCTCATGAACGGCCACATCGCCGAGAACGCGGTCTGGACCTACGAGCATCCTTACCCCGCCATGGCGCTGATCGAGGGCCGCCTCGCCTTCTATCCCGACAAGGTCGAGATCTATGAGGTCGACGACGCCGCGGTGAATCCGCAGCAGGTCGACGCCGTGGTTCAGCACACCGACAGCGGCGCTGGCGCGGCGCAGCGCGAGCCCTGGCCGGCCACCGCCGACCGCCCCGACGCGGACGGACCGAGGTAGCCACCCCACGTCGCTCATCCCCGCGAAAGCGGGGACCCAGGCTTTTTCACCTGCGCCGGATCAGACTGCTCTGGTGGTTGGCGTGGAACTGCCGAAATACAAAAAACACCTGGGTCCCCGCTTTCGCGGGGATGAGCGGGGTGTAAAGCTCACGTCCTTGAGTGAGTTGGGGGCATCCATGATCAGGTTCACCGGCGCCACGGCGGCGCTTTCGCTGCTCGCCTGTGCGGGCTCGGCGCAGGCCCTCGACGTGGCCGCGCTGCAGCCGAAGATCCAGGCCGGGATCGCCGCCGACTACCCTCACCTCGACGCGCTCTACAAGGACATCCACGCCCACCCCGAGTTGGGCTTCCAGGAGACCCGCACGGCCGCCAAGCTGGCCGCGGAGATGAAGGCGCTGGGCTTCCAGGTCACTGAACACGTCGGCAAGACCGGCATCGTGGCGATCTACAAGAACGGCCCCGGCCCGACGATCCTGGTGCGCACCGAGCTCGACGCGCTGCCGATGGAGGAGAAGACCGGCCTCGCCTACGCCAGCGTCGCCAAGCAGACCTGGAACGGGCGCGAGACCTTCGTCGACCATGCCTGCGGGCACGACGTCCACATGGCCATCTGGGTCGGGACCGCAAAGGCGCTGCTGGCGCAGAAGTCCCAGTGGCGCGGCACGCTGATGTTCATTGGCCAACCCGCGGAGGAGATCGTCGCCGGCGCCAAGGCCATGCTGGACGACGGCCTCTACACGCGCTTCGGCAAGCCGGACTATGCGCTGGCGCTGCACGTCGGCGCCGCGCCCGCCGGCTACATCGGCTATCGCGCCGGGCCCTCCACTTCGACGGCGGACACGCTCGAGATCGTCTTCGCCGGCCGCGGCGCGCACGGCTCGATGCCGAACCTCTCCATCGACCCGGTGGTCGAGGCGGCCCGCTTCATCGACGACGTGCAGACTGTGGTCAGCCGCGAGAAGGACCCCTGGGCGTTCGGCGTGATCACCGTGGGCGGCGTCCAGGCCGGCAGCGCCGGCAACATCATCCCGGACAGCGCGCTCTTGCGCGGCACCATCCGCACCTACGACGAGGGCGTGCGCCAGAAGCTGTTCGACGGGATCCGCCGCACGGCCAACGGCGTCGCCGCCATGTCGGGCGCGCCGGCGCCGAAAATCACCATCGGCGACACCGCCTGGTCGATCGTCAACGACGCCGACGTGACCGCGAAGACCGCATTGGTGCTGAAGCAGGCGTTCGGCGCCAAGGCGGCGGAATCGCCGACGCCCGGGACCGCCAGCGAGGACTTCTCCGAATTCCTGCGGGCGGGCGTGCCCGGCCTGCAGCTCAGCATGGGTGCGATCGACCCGGCGGTGATGGCGGCCGCGGCGAAGAACGGCGTCCCGCCGCCTGGCAATCACAACCCGGGCTTCGCGCCATCTCCCGAGCCGACGATCAAGGCCGGCGTCGAGGCGATGACGCTGGCGGTGATGAACCTGGCGCCCGCGGGGTCCTAGGCGTCGCGCGGTCCCGGCCACTCCGGCCGCGGGTTCGGATCGACGACGCTCATGTCGACGCCGTCGGCCGCGCGATGCGGGAAGGCGTTCAGGTCGAAGCCCTCCAGGCAGTTGACGTTGACGCCGTAGTGGTCAGGCGCGGACCGCTTGCGATGGAAGGTGTAGATCCCGCAGCGCGAGCAGAAATAGTGCCGCGCGACGCCGGTGTTCCACGTGTAGAGGCTCAGCGCCTCCTCGCCGGCGAGGATCGTCAGGCCGGTCTCATGCACCATCGCCATCTGGGCGCTCTTGCGCCGGCAGAGCGAGCAATCGCAGGTGGTGATCTCCTTGATGTCGCCTTCCACCCGGAACTGCACCGCGCCGCAGTGGCAGGACCCGTCCCAGACGCCCACGACTAGTAGGCGAAGATGTCGAACGCCTTGCCGGCGTCGCCGGCCCAGGGGCCGTTGTAGAGTTCCAGCAACCGGTCGGCCGCGGTGACGCCGCTCTCGGCGATGTCCTCCAGCTCGGCCAGGTAGTTGGTCTCGTCGACCATGCCGCCGGACAGGCGGTTGCGACGCTTCAGGCCTTCGCGGGCAATCGCGACCATGTCCTTGGCCACGTCCTGCACGCTGCGCCCGGCGATCTGCGCCTTCAGGCCGACGCGGGCCACGTCGCCGCGCAGGCGTTCGTGGTCCTCGATCTTCCAGTCCTTGCAGAGGTCCCAGGCCGCCGTGAGCGCTGCTGAGTCGTAGAAAATCCCCATCCAGAGCGCCGGCAGGGCGCAGAGCCGGCTCCAGGGACCGGCGTCGGCGCCGCGCATTTCCAGGTACTGCTTCAGCCGCACCTCGGGGAAGATCGTGGTGGTGTGGTCGGCCCAGTCCTTGATGCTCGGCCGCTCGCCCGGCAGCTCGGCCAGCTTGCCGTCCATGAAATCGCGGAACGAGCGCCCGGCCAGGTCGATGTAGCGGTCGCCCCGCTTGGCGAAATACATCGGCACGTCGAGCGCGTACTTCGCATAGGTCTCGAAACCGAAGCCGTCCTTGAACACGAAGTCCAGCATCCCCGTGCGGTCGGGGTCGACGTCGGTCCAGACGTTGGCGCGGGCCGAGACGAAGCCCGACGGCTTGCCCTCGACGAATGGGGAATTGGCGAACAGCGCCGTACAGATCGGCTGCAGCGCCAGGCTGGTGCGGAACTTCATGACCATGTCGGCTTCCGAGCCGAAGTCGAGGTTCGCCTGCACCGTGCAGGTGCGGAACATCATATCCAGGCCCTTGCCGCCGACCTTGGGCATGTATTCGCGCATGATCTTGTAGCGGCCCTTGGGCATCACCGGGATCTCGTCGCGCCGCCAGGTGGGGGTGAAGCCGAGGCCCAGGAACCCGAGGCCCAGCTCGTCGGCGACCTCCTTCACCTCCTGCAGGTGCTGGCCGGTCTCCTCGCAGATGTCGTGGATCGTATCGAGCGGCGCGCCGGAGAGCTCGAACTGGCCGCCGGGCTCCAGGCTGACGTTCGCTTTGCCGCGCTCCAGCGCGATGACGTTGCCGGCCTCCATCACCGGCTTCCAGCCGAAGCGGGTCAAACCGTCCAGCAGCGCCTTGATGCCGCCGGGCTCGTAGGGGACCGGCGAATGGTCGGCGACGTGAAAGACGAACTTCTCGTGCTCTGCGCCCACCCGCCATTCGCTGGCGGGCTTGGAGCCCTTGTCGAACCACGCGACGAGGTCCTCGAACGTCAACGGGCGATCCGCGACCTCGGCCATACGTTGTCCTTCCCCCCGCCCGACCCAAGATGCGTGGGCCGGGCTCTTTACGTCGAGAGTCTAGGTGGGCGCAATTGCGTGAACCTCAAGAGGCGAGTGGCGCACGCCAGTCGCCAAGCGCCGCCTGCCATAGCGTCAGCGCGCTGATCGCAGCGGTGTCGGCGCGCAGGATCCGCGGGCCAAGCGTGGCCGCTGTGGCGAAAGGTAGCGCCCGCAGCATGTCTCGCTCCTTGGGCGAAAATCCGCCTTCGGGGCCGATCAGGATCGCCCATGGCCCCGGCGCTGCGCCGCCCAGCGCCTCCAGCACTGACTTGGCGTCACCGGCCTCATCACAGAACAGCATCCGCCGGCCCGGTTCCCAGGCCGCGATCAGCTTCTCCAGCTTCACCGGTTCCAAGATTTCCGGAACATCCAGCCGGCCGGTCTGCTCAGCCGCCTCGGTAGCGATGGCGGTCAGGCGTTCGACGCGGGCGCGCTCGGCGTTGGTCCGCTCGGTGGTCACCAGGCGCACGCGGCGCGCGCCCAGTTCCGCGGCTTTTTCGGCGATCGTCTCCAGAGGTCCCCGCTTCACCAGGGCCACGATCAGGTCCAGGTCCGGCCCCACCCAATGCGGCCGCTCCAACCGCTCGGCCCGCACGCCCACGGCCCGCTTGCCGACCACGGTGATGACCGAGCGCCACTCCCCGTCGCGGCCGTTGAACAACAGCACCTCGTCGCCGGCGGCCTGGCGCATCACCGCGGCCAGGTAGCGGCTCTGGCCGGGGTCCAGCGCCAGTTCGGCGCCGGCAGCCAGGTCGTGCGGGATGAACAATCGGATCATCAGGTGGTTCTAGCCGGGCGGCCCTCATCGGGCATAGGGTCGAAGAATGTCCAAGCAAGACGACTACGAAGACGAGATCGAGGCCCTGCAGGTCTGCCTGGTGCGATTCCAGATGGAGGCCATAGCCTCGGGCCAGAACGACCTGGTGATCTTCGAGGGCCGCGACACCGCGGGCAAGGACGGCGCGATCAAGCGGGTCACCGAATACCTCTCCGTGCGCAACACGCGTGTGGTGGCCCTGCCCAAGCCCACCGACCGTGAGCAGACGCAGTGGTACTTCCAGCGCTACGTCCCGCACCTGCCCGCCGCCGGCGAACTCGTGATCTTCAACCGCTCCTGGTACAACCGCGGCGGCGTCGAGCCGGTCATGGGCTTCTGCACGCCGGGCCAGCACGAGCGGTTCCTGCGCGACGTCCCTGAATTCGAGACCATGCTGGTCGGAAACGACATCCAGATCGTGAAGCTCTGGCTCGACATCTCCAAGCGCGAGCAGGCCGATCGGCTGAAGGCGCGGACCACCGATCCTCTCAAGGCGCTGAAGGTGAGCAGCCTGGACGCCGCGGCCCAGGACAAGTGGGACGAATACACGGTCGCCCGCGACGAGATGCTGCGCCGGACCCACACCGAGGACGCGCCCTGGTTCGTCGTCCACACCGACGACAAGAAGGAGGCGCGGGTCAACATCATCCGCCACCTCCTGAGGACCCTCGCGAGCAAGGACATCGCCAAGTCGGTGAAGAAGCCCGACCCAAAGGTGCTCTTCGCCTTCGAGCCTGCCGCACTCGAGGACGGGCGGCTGGAACGCTAGGAGGTCATCGTGGAACAGGTCCGTCTCGGCGCCACCGGGCTGAAGGTCTCGCGCCTGTGTCTCGGCTGCATGACCTACGGCTCGCCGGAATGGCGCTCCTGGGTGCTCGACATGGAGCAGTCCAAGCCGTTCTTCCAGGCGGCCGTCGAGAAGGGGATCACCTTCTTCGACACAGCCAACGTCTATTCCATCGGGGCCAGCGAGGAGGTCACCGGGCGCTGGCTGAAGGAATTTGCACGCCGCGAGGAGATCGTGGTGGCGACCAAGGTCAACGGTCCGATGGGCAAGGGCGCCAACGAGAAAGGCCTCAGCCGCAAGTCGATCATGGCCCAGATCGACGCCAGCCTGACCCGGCTCGGCATGGACTATGTGGACCTCTACCAGATCCACCGCTTCGACTACGAGACGCCGATCGAGGAGACGCTGGAGGCGCTGCATGACGTCGTGAAGGCCGGCAAGGCCCGCTACATCGGCGCCTCGTCGATGTACGCTTGGCAGTTCTCCAAGATGCTCAGCGTCTCCGAGCAGAACGGCTGGACCCGTTTCGTCTCGATGCAGCCGCAGTACAATCTCGTCTACCGGGAGGAGGAGCGCGAGATGCTGCCGCTCTGCCGGGCCGAGGGCGTCGGCGTGATTCCCTGGTCGCCGCTGGCGCGCGGCTTCCTGGCCGGCGGCCGCGCGGCGCCCAAGGAGGGCAACACCGAACGCTCCCGCACCGACGAGTTCAGTCCGCGCCTCTACTTCCGCGAGGCCGACCACAAGGTCGTGGGCGCCGTGACCGACGTCGCAAGGGCGCGAGGGCTTACGAACATGCAGGTGGCGCTGGCCTGGGTGCTGAAAAACCCCGCGATCACGGCGCCGATCGTCGGCGCCTCGAAGCTCGGCCATCTGGAGGACGCCGTGTCGGCGCTCGACGTGAAACTCTCGGACGACGAGATCAAGATCCTGGAAGCGCACTACGAGCCCAAGCCCGTGCTGGACCACGCATGAGGACCGCGACGCTTGGAAGCCTCGGCGAGGTCAGCCGGCTGACGCTGGGCGGCGGCGGGATCGGCCAGGTCTGGGGCCCGACCAGCCGCGAGGAGGCGCTGGCCACCCTGAAGGCGGCCATCGACAGCGGGATCACCGTGCTGGACGCCGCGCCGATGTACGGAACCTGCGAAACCTTCATCGGCGAGACGTTCGGCGGGCGACTGCCGCCCGGCGTGAAGGTAACCACGAAACACGCCCTGGGCTCGCCGGCCGCCGGCGAGGTCGCGCCCCGGCTGATCGCCTCGCTGGAGGCCAGCCTGGCCGCCATGCGGCTGGAGCGGGTGGACCTCTACTTCCTGCATTCGAACCTGCATGCCGACGGCTACGAATTCGCCCACGGCAATGCCCGGCGCGACGAGATGTCGACGGCGCTGTCGCTCTATCGCGACGAGTTCGTTCCGGCCATGGAGCGGCTGAAGGCGCAGGGCAAGATCGGCGGCTGGGGGATCACCGGCATCGGCGTGCCGAGCGCGGTGCTGGCGGCCCTCGACCACACACCGGCGCCGGACGCGGTGCAGGCCATCGCCAACCTGATGGACAGCGCCGGCGCGCTTCGCCGCTATGCCGAACCTGCACAGCCGCGGGCGATCGCCGCGGCGGCCAAGGCGCGGGGCGCGGGCGTGATGGGCATCCGCGCGGTGCAGGCCGGCGCCCTGACCTCCGCCGTGGATCGCGAGCTATCGCCCAACAGTCCGGACCGCGGCGATTTCGACCGGGCCGCGACCTTCCGGGCGCTCTGCGCGGACTGGGGCGAGGACCCCGCCTACGTCGCCCACCGCTACGCGCTCAGCCTGCCAAATTTCGACACCCTGGTGCTTGGCGTGAAGAACCGCGCCGAGCTCGACCAGTGCCTGGCCGCCGAAGCCGCCGGCCCGCTGGAGGCCGGCCAGATGGCGGCCGTCGACGCTTTGGGACTGGCCACGGCCAACGTCGGCTGAACCCGGCGATCTTTCATAAAACGTTGTTACGCAAAGTGAAATCCGATTTTGTTCCACTGCCCCCGAGCGATGGGCATAAAAATTAACCATCTGTTTACGATCATTGTTCTTTGTTTGTTCGATTGCTATCGTCGGCGGACGAGTCGGCTGGCGGGGATCATCAGACCTTGAAGAGCGCTTCCCTCACCGCCGGCGAGGCCCGCCGCATCGCGCTCGCCGCGCAAGGGTTCGGAACGCCGAGGCCGGACGGCGAGATCGGCAAGCGCCAGCTCCTCAAGGTGATCGACCGACTGGGCGTGGTGCAGATCGACAGCGTCAACGTCATCTCGCGCACCCACTACATGCCGGCCTTCTCGCGGCTCGGCGCCTATCCCCGCGCCCTGCTGGACGAAGTCGCCTGGGGCAAGAAGCGGCCGCTGTTCGAGTACTGGGCGCACGAGGCTTCGCTCCTGCCGCTGTCGGCCCAGCCGCTGTTCCGCTGGCGGATGCAGGACGCCCAGGAAGGCGCGGGCGTCTGGAAGGGCGTGGCCCGCTTTCTGCGCGACCGGCGCGACTTCGTGGACAAGGTGCTGGAGGAGATCGCCGCGCGCGGCCCGATGTCCGCCTCCGAGCTCGATATGGGCCACAAGGGCGAAGGCGGCTGGTGGGGCTGGAGCGAGGCCAAGCGCGCGGTCGAATGCCTGTTCTGGACGGGCGAGCTGACGACGGCCACCCGGCGCGGGACCTTCGAGCGGGTCTATGGCCTGCCGGAAAAGGTGTTGCCGCGGGCGATCGTCGAGGCGCCCACGCCCCCGCGCGACGAGGCCCAGCGCGCCCTCTATCGGATGGCGGCGCGCGCCATGGGCGTGGCGACGGCCAAGGACCTGCGCGACTACTTCCGCATGCCGGTGGACGGCGCGAAGGACAGGCTGGCCGAGCTGGTCGAGGACGGGTCCCTGTTGCCCGTCACCGTGAAGGGCTGGCGCGAGCCCGCCTACCTCGACCCCGGCGCCCGCCGCCCACGCCGCATCGACGCCCAGGCCCTCCTCTCGCCGTTCGACAACCTGATCTGGTTTCGCGAACGCACCGAGCGGATGTTCGCCGTCCGCTACCGGATCGAGATCTACACCCCGGCCGAGAAGCGCACCCACGGCTACTACGTCCTGCCGTTCCTGGAAGGCGACGCGCTCACCGCCCGCGTGGACCTGAAGGCGGACCGCAAGGCCGGCGTCCTGATCGTCCAGGCCAGCCACGCCGAACCCTGGGCCAGCGACGCGACGCCGGTGCGCCTGGCGCAGGAACTGAAGCTGATGGCCGGCTGGCTTGGGCTGGACACCGTGCGGGTGGAGAAGAAGGGCGACCTCGCTGGGGCGCTAAGCTCGGCGCTCACCTAGTTCCCTCCCCCGCTGGGGGAGGGAACCGCGAAGCGGTGGAGGGGGTCCGCCGCCAACTCGGCGGAGGCCGCGCTCTACGCCGTCCCCTCCGTCACCGCGTGCAGCCGGGCGTAGGCGCCGCCCTTTTCCACCAGCTCGACGTGCTTGCCTTCCTCGACGATGCGGCCGTCCTCGAAGACCAGGATCCGGTCGGCGCCGCGGATGGTGGACAGGCGGTGGGCGATGACGATGGTGGTGCGGCCCACCATCAGCTCCTCCATCGCCGCCTGCACCTGGCGCTCCGTCTCCACGTCCAGGGAGGAGGTCGCCTCGTCCAGCACCAGGATCGGCGCGTCGGCCAGGAAGGCCCGGGCGATCGCCACCCGCTGCCGCTCGCCGCCCGAGAGCTTCACGCCGCGCTCGCCCACCAGCGTCTTGTAGCCGGCCGGCAGCCTCGCGATGAAGTCGTCGGCCCGCGCCCGCTTGGCGGCCAGCGCCACCTCAGCGTCCGTCGCGCCTGGCCTGGCGTAGGCGATGTTCTCCGCCAGGGTCCGGTGGAACAGCGCCGGGTCCTGCGGCACCACGGCGATGGCGCGGCGCAGGCTGCCCTGGTTGACCGTGGCGATGTCCTGCCCGTCCACCAGGATCTGGCCGCTCTCCAAGTCGTAGAGGCGCTGGATCAGCTTGACGAAGGTGGACTTGCCCGCCCCCGTCGGCCCGACCAGCGCCACCCGTTCGCCCGGCGCGATACGCAGGGTGAAGTTGTCGTAGAGCGGCTGTTCGGCTGAGCCGTAGCGGAACACGACCCGGTCGAAGACGATCTCGCCCAGCTCGCTGCGGAACGGCTTGGCGTCGGGCAGGTCGATCACCTGCGGATCCATGCCGGCGTAGCGCGCCACGTCCTCGCTGTCGTCCAGGCCGCGCTGCGCCATGCGGATGTTGTCGCCGACGTTGCGCAGGTAGCTGGTCATCAGCATGAACGAGGTGATCGCGAAGGCGATGTCGCCGGTGGTGGCGCGCCCCTGGGACCAGAAGTGGATCAGGATCCCGGTCAGCCCCGCCTGCAGCACAACCAGTATGATGCTGTGCAGCAGCCACAGGTCGGTGAACCGGTTCCAGGTCCGAATCGTCTGCTTGCGCCACATTTCGGTGACGCCGGCGATCCGCTCGTCTTCGCGGTGTTCGGCGCCGAACGCCTTCACCGTCGCGTTGGACGAGATGGAGTCGGCGATGGCGCCGCCGATCCGCGAATCCAGCGCCACCGACTTCAGGTTCATCGGCCGGGCGTAGAACGACGTCGTGACGATGTTCGAAGCGATGTAGAGCACCGTCACCACGAAGGCGAAGAGGCCCACCAGAGGCCAGCGCACCGCCATCATGATGCACAGGCCCACCAGCACGATCGCCGCCGGTCCGAACCAGATCAGCGCCGCGTCGGTGACCACGTCATAGCCCCACATGGCGCGGCTCAGCCGGCGCACTGTCGAACCCGCGAAGCTGTTGGCGTGCCAGTCGGCCGAGAAGGTCTGCACCCGCTTGAAGGCCTCGTCGGTCATATCCTTCATGTTGTTGGCGGACATCGGGATCAGGAACCGCATGGCCATGTTGCGGATCACCGAGAACGCCAGATAGACGCCCACGAAGACCGCCCAGGCGCGCCACGCCGGGTCGGGGTTTGCGGGGCTCTTTCCCACCGCGTCGACCAGCTTGCCCGCCGCCCAGGGGAGCGACAGGTCGAAGCCGATGGCCACCAGCGTGAGCGCGATGGTCCCGGCCAGCAGCCAGGGCCGGCGGGTCCAGAAACGCGAGATGAAGCCCAGGACCTGACGGTTCTTCAGCACGCGCTCTCGCGTGTCGTCGGTGTCCTCGTAATGGTCGGTCATTGGAAACTCGAAGGCCGGCGCGTGATGGCCGCGAAGGACCCTGTCGAGGGCGGCGGCGCGTCATGCGCATTGCAGAGGATTTGGGTGAGGCGGGAGCTTTGGAAAGGCTCCGGCGGACCACGGGCGCGGGGGATCGCTTCGTGAAGCGGGCCAATCAGGCCCTCAGCAGAAGCTGTCCGGTTGAGTTAGAAGCGCGGCGGCGGCCCGGCGAACCTAAGGGGAGCGGAAACGAAGCTAGCTTTCATCGTGGCCCTCCTTTCTCAGGTTGCGGACGGCGGCAAAATACCCGCGCGCCGCGGGAACCGTCAAGGCGGCCGCGTAACCTGTTCGCCCATAAATTCCGAAGCGCCATTTCGGCAACACAACGGTCTCTGCTAAGTCCGCAATGATGGCCGACTCAGCGCCCCTGCCCGACGCCGCCGCCGCCAACTGGGTGGACCGCTATGCTCCGGGGCCGCTCAGGCCCTGGCTGAAGCTCGGCCGGTTCGACCGGCCGACGGGAATCTGGCTGCTGATGCTGCCGGGTTGGCAGGGCGTGGCGCTGGCCGCCGCCATGGCGCACGGCGCGCCGTCGCTCAGCCTGCTGGTAAAGATCTTCTTCGGCGCGGCGCTGATGCGGGCCGCAGGCTGCGCCTACAACGACATCGTCGACCGCGACATCGACGCCAAAGTCGCCCGCACCGCCGCCCGACCGATCCCCGCCGGCCAGATCGGCGTCGGCCAGGCCTGGGCCTTCGTCGTGGCCTGCTGCGCGATCTCGTTCGCCATCCTGCTGACCCTGGGACCGCTCGCCATCGGACTGGGCGTCGGCTCGCTCGTGCTCGTCGCGGCCTACCCTTTCATGAAGCGGATCACCTGGTGGCCGCAGGCCTGGCTGGGCCTGACTTTCAACTGGGGGGCGCTCCTGGGCTTCGCGGCCGCCTCCGGCCAACTCACCCTGCCCGCCTACCTGCTCTACGCCGCCGGCCTCTTCTGGACGCTTGGCTACGACACGATCTACGCGGTCCAGGACCTGGAGGACGACGCCCTGGCTGGCGTGAAGTCCTCGGCGCGACGACTCGGGACCCAGGTGCCGCGGGCCGTCTTCGGCTTCTACCTGGTCAGCCTGCTGCTACTGGCAGCCGCCGGATACAGGGCGCACCTGACGCCGGTCTTCTACGCCGGGCTGGGCGCCTACGCCGTCCACCTGATCTGGCAGTCGCGGCGGATCCACGTCGACGATCCGGTCGGCGCGCTACGGCTCTTCAAGTCCAACAGCTGGGCGGGCCTCATCCTCTTCGTCGCCATCGTGCTCGGCGTCCGGCTGGTCTTCGACTTCTGACGCCAGCGCAGCTTCCGCGGGGTCATTCTGTTTTCCGGGCGGTTTCGGCGTTACAATCGCGCCATGGCCGTCGCCTCACGCATCGATCCGAAGACCTACTTCACGCCCGACGAATGGGCGCCCCTGTCGCGCCGGTCGAGCTGGACGGGGCTGGCGCTGGTGGCTCACGCCTGGATCGTCATCGGCCTGGCGATGGCCATGGCGGTGATCTGGCCGATCACCATCCCGCTGGCCATCGCGATCATCGGCGCGCGCCAGCTCGGCCTGGCGATCATGATGCATGACGCGGCCCACGGTGCGCTGCACCCGAGCCTCAAGGTCAACGACTGGGTCGGCAACCACCTGACCACCGGCGGCCTGCAGGGCTACCGCACCTATCACCTCGGCCATCACAAATACGCCCAGCAAGCCGAGGACCCGGACCTCGTGCTCTCCGCGCCGTTCCCGATCACCCGCCTGTCGCTGCGCCGCAAGATCGTCCGCGATCTGACCGGCCAGACCTATTACAAGCTGCGCTGGTCGGGGCTGGTGAAGCGGATCGCTGAGCGCAAGGCCGACGAGCCGCTGCTGCCGATCCTCGTCGACGCCATCTCGTCACGGCGGCGGTTCTTCATCGGCATGATCGCGACGATCGCAGTCACCGCGCCGTTCGGCCTGTGGTGGGTGTGGCCGGTGCTGTGGCTGGTCCCGCAGGCGACCTGGCTGCCGATGGTCACCCGACTGCGCAACATCGCCGAGCACGCCTGCGTGGCCAAGGACGAGCCCGACCCGCTGCGCCACGCCCGCACCACCCGGGCCAACTGGCTCGAGCGGGCGTTCATCGCGCCCTACTACGTGAACTACCACTGCGAGCATCACATGTTCATGCATGTGCCCTGCTACAACCTGCCCCGCGCCCACCGCCTGCTGAAGAAGAAGGGCGTGATGGAGGGCATGCTGACGGCCCCCGGCTACATCGACGTGCTGCGCCAGGCCTCGGCCAAGGCGGCCTAGAGGAAGAGCTTCCTGAAGCTGAGGCGGATCACCCGGCCCTGCGGGTCGATGTAGTCCGGCTGGTAGCTGAGCGGCGTGTCCCCATTGGCGTCGCGCACCTTCACCTTGGCGTCGAAGAGATTGGTGATCCCCAGCGTGACCCGCGCGCCCTTCAGGAACGGCGCCTTCTCGACCAGGGTCTTCTGCTGGCCGAGGTCGGCAAAGAACCGCAGGTTGATCTTGCCGATGTCGGAGAAGCGCAGATTGCCAGTGGCCGAGCCCGGCGCGCCGATCACTGTGGTGCCGCTCAGCCAGTCGGCGCTCAAGCGCACGCCCATGCCGCGTTCGGCGACGCCGAGCTGCGCCTCGACCTCGTTGCGCGGCTGGCCGCCGCCGTTGCCCGCCGCCGCGCCGTTCAGGAAGTCCAGCACCGGGCCGCCGGGCCGCACCAGGTACTCATCCTCGAAATAGACCGTGTGATAGACGGCAAACTGCAACCGTCCATCCTGCCCGCCGCCGCGGCCGCCGCCTCGCCCGCCTGGACCGCCGCCCCTGAAGCCCCCACCGCCGCCCGGTCCAGGGCCTGCAAACCCGCCGCCAGGAGGCGCATCGCCGGCACCGGCGTCAGGGCGAGGCGCCGGGCTGTCGCCGTCCGAGGGCGGGCCGTTCGCCAGGCTGGTCTGGCCAGGCAGACGCCCGCCGGGCCCACGCCCACGCTGCGGTTGGGTCTGCGGGCCGATTGGCTTGGAATAGTTGAAGCCCCACCTGAGTTCGCGGCGCGACTGGCTGGCGAAATTGACCGGCCGGTAGTCCACCAGCGTCAGGTCGCCGTCGGCGTCGCGGATGAACCGCTCCGGGAAGGCCGCCTCGATCTCGGCGCTCGCCGCGGGGAAGGTGACGATCGGGTTCTTGATCGAACTGTCGATGTAGTTGGCGGTGATGGTCAACTCGCGGGCGGTGAACGGCTTCCAGGTGGCGCCCAGCTTCAGCACGTCGCGACTGTCGGCGCTCAGCGCCGGGTTGCCGCCGGTGACGCTGGTCACGTCGACCGTCTGGCCGGTGGTGTAGTCGAAGATGCGCGTCCCCGCCGTGACCACCACCGGATTTCCCAGTTGCTGCACGCTCGGCGCGTTCTGGTCGTGGGTGTGCGAGACGATCAGGGTGAGCTTGGGGCTCGGCCGCCAGTTCAGGCCGTAGCCCACGGTCTCCAGCGTCCCGAAATCCGAGACCTGCTCGGCCGCCACGTTGAAGTTGGCCGAGAGCTCCCCGAACAGCGGCAGGAAGCCCTGCCGGCGGCTAGTCAGCGGCACGTCGAAATTGGCCTGGGCGTTCAGCGAATTGCGCGAGAGGTCGACTGACTGGCTCAGCCCCAGCCGCTGGGAATCCGAACTGAAGTCGCCTGCGGTGACGCCGATCCGCAGGCTGGTGCGGACCTGCCCCGCCGGCACGGTGAGCAGGGGCCCCGTGGCCAGGAACTGGGCGTTGCCGGTGTCGGACGTCGAATGTGCGGTGTTCTGCGCTCGCATGGCCAGGAGGTTCGCCGGCAGGACGCCGAACGGATCCAGGGCTGGCGAGCGCGCGTCGAGCAGCGACTGCAGCGGGACCACGTCGACGCCGGTGTCGCTCTCGGTCTTGCTGTCGGCGTGGTCGTAGGCGCCGGTGAGCGACAGCCGCCACTTGCCGGCGTCGCGGTTGAAGGTGGTCCCCAGGTGGCCGGTCCAGCCGTCGGTGCTCTGGGTCAGCGGCCCCAGCCCCGCGACGTAGCGGTCGACCTCGACGGGCTGGTTGAACGGCGAGAAGGGATCGCCCGCGGGAACCTGCAACGCCAGCCCCGGCAACCCCAGCAGCGCGTCGCTACTGTTGGCCTCGAAGGTGGCGTTCACGGTCGCCGAAATCCCGGCGAAGATCGGATGGCTGTAGACCCCATTGGCCGAGAACTGGCGGGCCTGCGGCAGCAGGGTCCGGAAACGGCCGACACTGCTGGCGTTGGCGACGCCGGCGGTCGGCGCAAAATCGGCGAGGGTCAGGGCGCGGCCGTCGGCGCCGGGAGGGACCCCGGCGATGGTCACGGGCTGGCCCAAGAGCGCGCTCAGCGCCGGATCGATCTCGCCGCCGGGCGGCGCGGAACGCACATTGCCCAGGAGATCAAAGGCCTGGCCCGACGACAGCGGGATCAGGTCGCGCTCCGCCTCGGTCAGGGCGCTGGAAGCCTGGTACTTCACATCGATATGGGCCCGGTGGTCGTCGGCGATGCGGAAGACGCCCAGCTCCGCCTGTCCGCTCGCCTGCCCACCCGCCGTCGGCGCGCCGCCGCCGGCCTCGACCGTCACCGCCCGAAAGTGCGGCTGCAGGACGATGTTCACGACCCGCTGGTTCGCCGAGTAGCCGTACTTCAGGGCGACCTCCTCGGGCAGGATGTCGACGCGCAGGATGGCCTCGGTCGGCAGGTCGCGGATCTCGTTGAATCCGGAGATGCGCCGGCCGTTCAGCAGCACCACCGGCCCCTCGCCGCCCCGCCCGCGATCGCTGCGGATCTCCGGCGCGAGCTCGTTGAGCAGGTCGGCGATGTTGCTGACGCCATAGGACTGGATGTCGGCGGGGCTGAGTTGCAGCTCCGGCGGTATCTCGCCGATCACCGCGCCGGGCTGCGGCGGCTTCTCCGCAGTGACGACGACCTCGGAAAGCGTCGCGGCCTTTCCCGCCGCGGCCGCCTGGACGGCGGGCGCCTCCGCATGAGCCGCCGACGCGGCCAGCAGCAGGCCCGCGCCGTGACCCAGCGTCCGCAATGTCCGACGCGTACTGATGCCTGGTCTCCACCGCTCGCCGCGCGGTGAGGATCACGGCCGCGGAGGTGAAGCTTGGCGGCGCCGGGCGTTGAAATGAGGGCGGCCTCGTTGCGCCGCCGTCACCTAACAGCCCTTGTGTGTCTGCTGCTGAAATCGAAGGTTCGCCAACCATGCGAGCTCGATTGCAACCCCAGGCCCGCCACGTTCATTTGTCGGCCATGCCCCTGATCCTCAGAGGCTCCTGCCGCTGCAGCGCCGTGCGCTTCACCTGCGAGAGCCACATACCGCAGCCGTTCATGCTCTGCTACTGCTCGATCTGTCGAAAGACCGACGGCGGCGGCGGTTATGCGATCAATCTGGGGGCCGACATGGCCACCCTGAAGGTCGAGGACCCGGACCACGCCATCACCGTCTTCCGCGCGGAGATCCGCGACGACGACGGCGCCTGCAGGGTGTCCAGCGGCGAGCGTAATTTCTGCGCCCGCTGCGCGACGGCGCTCTGGCTCTACGATCCCAACTGGCCGGAGTTGGTGCACCCCTTCGCCTCGGCCGTCGACAGCGAGCTGCCGGTCCCGCACCAGCGGGTCCACATGATGCTGAGGTTCAAGCCCGACTGGGTGCAGCCGCGCATCGATCCCGACGACGCGACCTTCGACGAATACC
The DNA here is from genome assembly GCA_050729355.1 of Phenylobacterium sp. Lineage (GTDB taxonomy): Bacteria > Pseudomonadota > Alphaproteobacteria > Caulobacterales > Caulobacteraceae > Phenylobacterium. The sequence continues at coordinate 22,823 of JBOHKZ010000444.1, forward strand.
CCGACCAGTCGCTGGAGGACTGGCACAAGAGCCACGGCCTCTGGATCGACTGAAGCCACCAACCATCCTGTCATCCCGGACGGCCTGCAAGGCCGAGCCGGACCCAGGGGCGGCGCACTGCAGTAGCCCTGGGTCCCGGCTCTTCGCTTCGCTACGGCCGGGATGACAGGCATTGTTTGAAGCTTAGGGCGTCACCCGACGCGCGGTGATCAGCACGGAGACCTCGTCGGGGCGCGGGTTGTTGAAGTCGAGGCGCGTCCGGCCGTCCTCGGTCCGGCTGACCACCGCCGGCGCCGCGGAGTTGGTCAGCACCCAGCCGGCCGGCAACACCACCGCGTTGGCCGGCCGCCCGAACGTGCGATCGAACACCAGCTCGTCGCCCACCAGCTTGTAGCGGCCGGGATCGGTGTAGGTCTCGCTCATCCGCAGCCGCACCGACTGGCCGGCCTTCAGCGGCGCGAACCGGAAGACCACGATCTCGGTCTGCGGCGTCACGGGCCCCAGGTCGTGGTCGGTGATCCCGGCCTTGGTGATCTCCGCGCCCTTCATGTGCTCGGCTGGAATCTTCTCACCGGTGTCGAGGTTTCGCGCCCCGGGATTGGACGCCGTCGAGCCGGTCCGGACCACGTTGACGTAGGTCCCGACGCCCGGACGGTCCTCGGTGTAGTCGTGGTAGAGATCGAAGGCGTGGGTCTCTGACGCTTTCAGGAAATAGACGATGTCGCGCGTCTGTTTCGCCCGCTCGCCGAGCTTTTCCTCCACGCTGGAGACGCCTGCGGGGACGTTCCCCGGCTCAGCCCGCAACTTCAGGGGCGCCTCGCCCGGCGTGACGTTCAGGAAGCTGATGCGGAGGCGACCGTCGGCTTCCTGCGCCACCTGGGACGGATAGTTGCAGGCCACCAGCACGTAGCCCTTCGGCAGCACCACGGCGTTCTTCTTGATCCCCAGCCCGCGCTCGAAAACGATCGCCGCGCCGTCGGGGTGATAGCTCTTGGCGTCCTCGTAGGTCTTCTCGATACGGATGCGGCCCTCGCCGCCGTCGGCCGGCACCGGCCGCGCCAGCTCGACGCGGATGTAGTCGTTGCCCGGATCAGCGTCCGGCAGTTCGCGCTTCGCCGCATCGCCGGTGACCTGCTGGAACTTCAGCGGCTTGCCGGTCGCCAGGTCCGTGACGCCCTCGTCCGAGGCGATGGAACCCTTGCGGATCGGGTTGAAGAAGGCGGTCGCGCCCGGCCTGACGGCGGTGATGTCGTAGATGATCCGGAACTTGCCCGACCCCGGCGCCAGGAGTTCGTAGCGGGTGTAGCCATTGGCCTCCTGTGGCATGCGCTGGGCGTTCGCGCTCCAGCCCGCCGACAGCGCCACGGCCACGATCAACGCGCCAAGTTTAAAGCCCCGCATGGCTCACTCCCCACTGCCACAAGCCTCAACTATGGCCGAACGCAACCGTCGCGTCGCCTCCTGTCAAACTTCGCTTGAGCCGTGCGCCGCAGCGCCATTTACTCGCCCCCTTCAGTACCTTGGGGGGCTTAGCCATGACCGACCTTTCCGCCGCCGATCGCCGACGCCTGCTGCAAGGCGCAGCCGCCGGGGCCGCCTTGCTGACGCCCTTCCGGGCGCTGGCCGCCACGGGCGACATGACGGCTATCAGGAAGGCCATCGAGGCTGGCCACGACGCCTCGATCCAGCGCCTGCGCGACTGGATCGGGCTGCCCTCCATCGCCGCCGAGAACCGCGACATGGAGAAGGGCTGCGCCTACATGATGCAGCTCGCCAAGGACGCCGGTTTCACCAACGTCCAACGCGTGCCGACCGACGGCCAGCCCGGCGTGTTCGGGGTCATGGACAACGGCGCCAAGACGACGCTCGGCCTCTACTTCATGTACGACGTGAAGCAGTTCGACCCTGCCGAGTGGACCTCGCCGCCGCTGGAGGGGCGCATCGTCGAGAAGGCGGGCCTGGGCAAGATCCTGGTCGGCCGCGGCGCCACCAACCAGAAGGGTCCGGAGTCGGCCATGCTGGCCGCGCTGCACGCCATCCGCGCGACGGGCAAGAAGCCGCCGGTGAACCTGGTGCTGGTCTGCGAGGGCGAGGAGGAGATCGGCTCTCCCCACTTCTCCCAGGTCGTGCAGCGGCCCGACGTCCTGGCGGCCTTGAAGAAGTGCGCCGGCGTGATCATCCCGGCGAGCTGGCAGGATTCCACCTCAGGCGACATAACCGTGAATCTCGGCGCCAAGGGGATCATCGAGCTGGAGTTGGTCTCCTCCGGGGAAGCCTGGGGCCGCGGGCCGGCCAAGGACATCCACTCCAGCCTGAAGTCCACCGTCGACAGCCCGACCTGGCGGCTCGTCCAGGCGCTGCAGACCCTGGTCTCGGCGGACGGCAACACGCCCGCCATCGACGGCTGGTTCGACAAGGTGCGGCCACTGACCGCGCGCGAGAAGGAGCTGATCGCCCAATCCGCGGCCGCGCGCTCCTCGGAAAACGAACGCAAGGTCCTGGGCGTCAAGAAGTGGGTCGGGGACATGACCTGGCAGGAGACGCTGGAGCGCGGCGCCGCCATGCCCACCGTCAATATCGAGGGCCTGGTCGCCGGCTACACCGGCCCTGGCGGCAAGACCATCCTGCCCGCCCGCGCCACCGCCAAGATCGACATGCGCCTGGTGCCCAACCAGACCTTCGACGACTGCGTCGCCAAGCTGAAGGCGCACCTGGCCAAGCGCGGATTCGGCGACATCGCGGTCAATGTGACGGGCGGCTACGACCCCACCGAGACCGACGAGAACAGCGCCCTGATCAAGGCCGAACTCGCGACCTACAAGCAGGCGGGCGTCGCGACGACGATCTATCCCAGGCTGGCGGGCTCCTGGCCGGGCCACGTCTTCACGTCCGCCCCGGTCTCGCTGCCGGCGGGCCAGTTCGGCCTGGGCTGCGGCGCCGGCGCTCACGCGCCGGACGAGTTCATGCTGATCGAGAGCTCCAACCCCAAGGTCATGGGCTACGACGGCGCGACCCTGGGC